>CANIRI010000272.1 GCA_947469815.1 Comamonadaceae bacterium
CCCATCTTGTGTTTGTAGTGCCAGAACTCTTTGCCCGTGACCGCGTCCAGCGCATAGATGTGGTTGAAAGAGGTGGTCATGTACATGACGCCATCGACAACGATGGGCGCGGTCTCCATGGACTCCAGCACCTCGGTTTGGAAGGTGAATTTGGGCCGCAAATTTTTCACGTTACCCGTATCAATCTGCTTGCCGGGGTAGTAACGGGTCTGGTCGTAATTGCCGTGGGTATGCAGCCAGTTATCGTCTTGGCCCGCCGCCCCGTTGAGCTGCAGTTGGCTGACACTGATACCCTTGGACAAGGTGCTCGCACCCTTGCCTTTTTGCCCCGTGATTTCTTGGGCGCTGGCGAGGCCCGCGAATCCGCCAACGCTGAGCGAGGCGGCCAAAGCCAAATGGATCCATTTTCCGTGTTGCATAGTTCACGTCTCCTTGTTGTAATTGAAGGTAACCCAGTCCTGAGGAACTCCGCCGCGCTTGTTGCGCGGGGGACAGGAGGTTCCACGCGGCCCTTTTATCGCGCGCCCAACAGAAGACCTACGGTACAAACCCTTATCCAAATAGAAATGGTACAAACCCTGAGCAGGCATCCAGTGAACTCAAGTAAAACGTGAAAATGCCAAGAAATAACTTTAAGTAACTTAAAAACAGTATTGGAATACCCATGAATTCCTGCTTTAAACGCCGGTGTAGCCATGTGGCGGCCATGATAGGGTTCGCAACTTTGGGTTGTATCAACCAGGCGCAGGCTCAGATGGGCGCTGACCAGATCAACACCAACGGCCAATATGTGCTGGCCGCCAAAGCCGGCAAGGTCGAGCGGGTCGGTCAGTTGCTGCGCCAGGGTGCGTCCGTGGATTCACGCGACCGCCTGGGTAACTCGCCGCTCAATATGGCAGCAGCCAAGGGCAATGAGCCGCTGGTTGACATGCTGTTGGCAGCGGGTGCGAACCCCAACCTGGCCAACCTCTCCAATGTCACGCCGCTGATGGGTGCTAATTTTTCGGGCAACGCCAGCATCGTGCGCAAACTACTGGGCGCTGGCGCGCAAGTGGATCCAATGGACCGAATCAAAAAGACCGCCGCTGCCTATGCCGCTGGCAATGGATGCGTGGAATGCATGCAAGCCCTTCTGGGTGCAGGGGTGACGGTGAATGCCCGCTTGTACAACGATCTCACCCTGCTGATGTGGGCCGCACCCTACGGACAAGTGGCCATGGTGAACTATCTGCTGGAGCAAGGCGCGGACAAAAACGCCAAAGACAACAGAGGGCAAACCGCTTTGGACCTCGCGCTTGAAGCCAAGCAGGAGGCGGTTGTCCCCCTGTTGCAGTAAAAAGGGCAGCCGAGCGCGAGCGCTGTTTCGATCCTTTTTTTATCTGGTTCACATGCAATACATGACGACTTATTCCACGCTCGGTCGCTGCGCCGCCGCGCTGGTCCTTGCTGCGAGCGCCCATTGCACCTGGGCCGACGTCTTTGTCAGCAGCGAAAAAGACAACGCGATTGTGGTGTTACACAACGACGGCACCTTCATCAAGAACATCGCCACCTGCAAGCGCCCGCGCCACATGGAGTGGGTCAATGCGGGCAAGCAGATCATGGTGGCCTGTGGCGACAGCGACCAAATCGGTGTGGTGGATATTGCCGCTGGCAAACAGGTCGATGCGCTTCCCACCAGCGAGAGCCCCGAGATATTTGCACTGTCGCCCGACGGCAAAACCGCCTATGTGTCGATTGAAGAAGCCAGCCAAATGACGGCTTATGACATCGCCAGCAAAAAACCGCTGTTCTCGGTGAAAACCGGTGCCGAGCCCGAAGGCGTGCTGGCCACGCCCGATGGCAAGCTGGTTTACGTGACCTCCGAGGTCACCAACTCGGTACACATCGTGGAAGTTGCCACCCGCAAACAAGTGGGGATGGTGAAGGTTGGCAAGCGCCCCCGGCGCTTTGCCCTCACGCCTGACGGTGCGGAACTGTGGGTGACCAATGAACTGGGCTCCAGCGTCAGCATCATTGACACGGCCAGCAGGGCCGTCAAACACACGCTCGTGTTTGAGATTGCCGGTATGCGCAAGAACGACATCAGCCCCGTCGGCATGCTGATCACGCCCGATGGCAAAACCGCCTGGGTCGCCCTGGGGCGCGCCAACCACGTGGCCGAAGTGGACGTGGCCACGCACACGGTGCGCAAAGTCATTCTGGCGGGCAAGCGGACATGGGGCGTGGGCCTGAATGGCGATGGATCACGCCTTTATGTGGTCAATGGGCTCTCCGACGATCTCACCATCGTCGATGTGGCCAGCGGCAAAGCCATCAAAACGGTGCCCGCCGGACGGGTTCCGCACAGCGTGATCACGAATTGATGGCGGCCGATCGAAGCGGCTTCGCCCGCCGCGTATTCGCTTGGGGCGCGCTCTGGTTGATGCCGTTTTCTGTGTGGGCCGCAAGCTGGCAAATTTTGGTGCTCGGGCTGCGCGATGATCCGCGCTACGAACGCAAGACGCTGGAGCAGGCCTTGATCGGCAAGCCCACGGGCAGGCCGCTGGTGGCGGCGCAAATCGCCATCGATGAGCTCAAGGACAACCTGCAGGATTCCGGTAACCAAGTGAAATTGCAGGACCTGCAATGGGACGGAAAAAGCACCACCGAACTTCTGGCTGAGATCAACAAGCGCAAGGCCCAGGTCCTGCTGCTGGACCTGCCGGCAGAACAGCAAAAAGCGCTGATGGAGGTATTCGGAAAAATCACCACCACACCCATCGTCTTCAACATCAGTGAAAGCAGCGATGCTTTGCGCGGCGCGTTCTGCCACCCGAACTGGCTGCACACCCTGCCCAGCGAGCGCATGCTCGCCGATGCGATGGCCCAATGGCTGGCCGCGCGCAGCTGGCGCGATGTGATTGTGCTGGTCGGCTCACAGCCGCAAGACCAGGCGCTGCGCGATGTGTGGATGGGGTCGATCAAGCGCTACGGCTTGAAGGTCAAGGCTGAGCGGAAATTTGTGCTCTCCGGCGACCCGCGCCAACGCGAAGCGGGCAACCCCAAACTGCTCACGGCCGAGCCCGCGCACGATGTGGTGATGGTGCTGGATACCGTCGGCGAATTTGCCAAAGCCCTGCCCTACAACACCGCCCTGCCCCGCCCGGTGGTCGGCAGCGGCGGCCTGGTGCCGCTGGCCTGGCACACGTCGTGGGAGCGTTATGGCGCGCCGCAGCTGAGCCACCGGTTTCAAAAACTGACCAACAAACAAATGGCCTCGCAAGACTGGGCGTCGTGGATGGCGGTCAAAAGCTTCGCCACTGCGTTGGACGAGGAACCCAAAGCCACGCTGGCGCAGCTGCTGCACAAGCTGCGCAGCGGCACAACCACGTTGGACGGATTCAAAGGTACCGCCCTGAGCTTTCGCCCCTGGGACGGGCAACTGCGCCAGGGTATTTTCATGGCCCATGGCGAGGCTGTGGCCGGTATGGCTCCGGTTGAAGGCGTGCTACACCCCAAGGAGATTTTGGACACGCTGGGCGCCGACGAACCCGAAAGTCTGTGCAAGCGCCGCTGAACCCGCTCCAACAGACCCCCCCGCTATACTCCGTCGCACTTTTCAGACGGGTTGCTCATGCACTTTCGATTGGATTCGACCTATGGCCGGGTCATGGCCTGGC
>CANIRI010000273.1 GCA_947469815.1 Comamonadaceae bacterium
CCTTGGGTGCGCGCATCGCCGGTGTCATCAGCAACCGCGCCGACGCCGGGGGTCTGAACCTGGCGCGGCAGGCCGGGTTGGCGACAGCAACGATTGACCACCGCGCTTTTTCAAAGCGCGAAGATTTTGATGACGCGCTGGCGCAGCAGATCGCGCAGTGGGATGTGGGTGGCAACGTGCCCGCGCTGGTTTTGCTGGCCGGTTTCATGCGCATTGTGTCGCCCGCCTTCGTGGCGCGCCATCAGGGCCGCTTGCTCAATATCCATCCATCGCTGCTACCCGCCTTCCCGGGGCTGCACACCCACCAGCGCGCCATAGATGCGGGTTACCGGTTCGCAGGTGCTAGCGTCCACGAGGTCACGGCCGAACTGGACCACGGGCCGATACTGGGGCAGGCAGTCGTGCCGGTGTTGCCCGGTGACAGTGCCGAGCGTCTGGCCGCCCGGGTGCTGACGCAGGAGCACCTGCTCTACCCTCGGGTCGTTAAGGCTTTTCTGCGTCGGCCAATCGGCTGAAGCGCGGCGTCGGCACCCCGGTGAGCTCGACGGTCTCCAGGAACATGGCGGCCGGGCGGACCCACAAACCACGTTCACCGTAGAGCGCGCGGTACAGGGTCATAGCTTCCAGCGTCTCGGAATGGCGCACGGTATCGATCACTTCGTACAAATTGCCCTTGTAATGGCGGTACAGGCCAGGTTCCGCAGCGGGCGGCAAGGGGGGCAGGGCGTCGGCAGGGAGGTGTTTTGCATTGTGCATGGGACAATCGCGGGCTTATGCATCCAAAAGCCTTATTAGACGCCTGCTCCGAGCTGGTGCGACTGACCTTGAGGCTCGATCACCCGGCCGACGCCATCGTCTCTAAATTTTTCCGCGACAACCGGGGCCTGGGCCCACGCGAACGGGCCACCCTGGCGGAAACCACGTACACGGTATTGCGCAAAAAGCTGCTGTTTGACCATTTGGCACCTTCGGGCAGTGGTCCCAAAGAGCGGCGCATGGCGATACTGGGCTTTTATGGCCCCGGAGACTTTTTGCGCAGTGCCCTCACCGACCAGGAAAAGAATTGGCTGGATGCCTGCGAGCAGGTCAACCCGCAGGATTTGATGGAGCGGCACCGCCACAACCTGCCTGAGTGGCTGGTGGAGCCTCTGAAGGCGCAACTCGGCGCAGGCTTTTGGCCCTTGGTGGAGAGTTTGAACGCCGGTGCGGGGCTGGACCTGCGGGTCAATGACTTCAAAGCGCGCCGGGCCGATATCCAAAAGGCGCTTGCCCAAAGCGGTATCAAAGCGACACCTACCCCATTTTCACCCTGGGGCTTGCGCATCCAGGGCAAGCCTGCGCTGAACAAGCACGAGGCCTTTGTGCGCGGCGACTTTGAGGTGCAGGACGAAGGATCGCAGCTACTGGCCTTGCTGCTGGACGCCAAGCGGGGCGAAATGGTGGTGGATTTTTGTGCTGGTGCGGGTGGCAAAACGCTGGCCATTGGTGCGTCCATGCGCAGCACCGGCAGGCTCTACGCCTTTGACACCTCGGCCCATCGCCTGGATGCGCTCAAGCCCCGGCTGGCGCGCAGCGGACTGTCGAATGTGCATCCGGCGGCCTTGGCCCACGAGCGGGATGATCGGGTTAAGCGCCTGGCCGGCAAGATAGACCGGGTATTGGTCGATGCCCCCTGTTCCGGCCTGGGCACGCTGCGCCGCAACCCGGATTTGAAATGGCGTCAGGGTTTGCAGGCGGTCGAGGAGATGGCGGCCAAACAGACGGCTATTCTGGACAGCGCCGCGCGCATGGTGAAGTCCGGTGGGCGCTTGGTCTACGCGACCTGCAGCGTCTTGCCGCAGGAAAACGAGGCCATTGCCCAGATGTTCAGTGCGGCCCACCCGGAGTTCACCCCCTTGCCGGTTGCCGGTCTTTTGGAGAACCTCAAAGTTCCCCAAGCGGCGACGCTGTGCGCCGGCGGTGAGTCGGGCACGGACTACCTGCGGCTGTGGCCCCACGTGCATGCCACCGACGGGTTTTTTGCCGCCGTCTGGCAAAAAGTCTGATACCACGCAGCCCTTTACAATCTGCCCCGTCAGGAAAGCCGGTCGCCTTGCCTGCGGGGCCGCTAATCAACCTTCTGAAAGAACGATAAAACATGCCTGAATCCCTTTGGACCGTGCGCGACGCTGCGCTGCAATGGCTGGCCCATGGCGCTTGGAGCCTCAATTGGTGGCAAGTTATTTTGTTTACTTTGCTCCTCACGCACATCACCATGATCAGCGTGACGATCTACTTGCACCGCCACCAAGCGCACCGCTCGCTTGACTTGCATCCGCTGCCAGCGCATTTTTTCCGGTTCTGGCTGTGGTTGACAACCGGGCAGGTAACAAAAGAATGGGCCTCCATCCACCGCAAGCACCACGCGAAGTGCGAAACCGTGGACGATCCACACAGCCCGCAAATTTATGGCATCCGCAAAGTTTTGTTGGAGGGTGCCGAGTTGTACCGTGCGGAATCCAAAGTCAAGGAGACCATGGAGCGCTACGGGCATGGAACCCCGGATGACTGGATCGAGCGCAACCTCTACACCCGCTATTCCTGGCAGGGTGTGGGCTTGATGATGATTGTCAATCTGTACCTTTTCGGTGCGCTGGGTCTGAGCGTCTGGGCTGTGCAGATGATGTGGACACCGATCATGGCCGCGGGCATCATCAACGGCGCGGGACACTTCTGGGGCTACCGCAACTTCGAAGCGCCCGATTCCAGCACCAATATCTCGCCCTGGGGCATCCTGATTGCGGGTGAAGAGCTACACAACAACCACCACACTTACCCGACTTCGGCCAAGTTGTCGGTTAAGCCCTACGAGTTTGATATCGGCTGGATGTATATCAGCCTGCTGCAAATGGCGGGCTTGGCCAAGGCCAAGAAAACGCCGCCCAAGGCTGCTTACGGCGATATCCGCCCGGTTGCCGACCGCAACACCCTGGAGGCCTTGATTGCCAACCGCTACGAAATCATGGCCGCCTATGCGAACGGAATGCGGGAAACCCTGCGGGCCGAGGTGAACACCTTGCAGGCACGCAGCGCCAATACCGCCGTGATCAGAGCCGTGAAATTGTGGGCACACCGCGATGAAGAGAAGGTGCCGGCGGCAGTGGTTGCCGATTTGGCAGCAGCGCGCAAGGTCTTGCCGGCTTTGGACAAAATGGTCGTCATGCGCGAGGAGCTGCGGCAACTGTGGCTGAACACGGCGCTCAACCGCGACCAACTGGTTGCCAACCTGGCGGCTTGGTGTCACCGCGCGGAAGACAGCGGTATCGCTGCATTGCGCGATTTCTCAGTCAAGCTGCGCACGGCCCACGCCTGAGGAACAATCGTTGAGCGCCGCTTGCGCGGCGTTCGTCCAACAAAAAACCCGCCTTGGCGGGTTTTTTGTTGGAACAGAAGACCTTGCTTATTTGAGCTTGGTTTCTTTGTAGTCCACATGCTTGCGAGCGACCGGATCAAATTTCTTGATCATCATCTTCTCGGTCATGGTTTTCTTGTTCTTGTTCGTAGTGTAGAAGTGACCGGTTCCCGCAGTGGATTCCAGCTTGATTTTTTCGCGTCCGCCTTTGCTTGCCATGGTGATGCTCCTTATGCCTGGCCGCGTGCGCGCAGATCAGCGAGCACGGA
>CANIRI010000274.1 GCA_947469815.1 Comamonadaceae bacterium
ACGCCGGTCGGCGTCGGCCAGGACCTCGTAGGCCTCCTGCACCGCGCGGAAGCGGGCCGGCGCATCGGCATCGCTGTTGCGGTCCGGGTGGTACAGCGC
This sequence comes from Comamonadaceae bacterium, assembly GCA_947469815.1. Taxonomy (GTDB): domain Bacteria; phylum Pseudomonadota; class Gammaproteobacteria; order Burkholderiales; family Burkholderiaceae_C; genus Allorhodoferax. The sequence goes on from CANIRI010000274.1 coordinate 100, forward strand.
CGCCATTTGCCGGAACGCCTTCTTCACATCCGCCAAGGCAGCGTCGCTGCGCAATCCCAGCGCGGTGTAGTGGTCAGTCATGGGTGCATTTTGCCGTATGGACACTTGACCTAGGTCAACACGCCCGATACCCCAAGTCCCTAGCATGCGACTACGTATGTTGGGATGTGTATGGACGTAGCGCTTTTAAAGCCGGACTATTTGTTGAATATGACGCGGGTCAGTGGCCTGCAGACGTGGGAATTGAAGGGTAGGGCGCTGTTGCCGGTGGTGCAAGGCGGCATGGGCGTGGGCGTGTCGGCGGGGCGGCTGGCAGGAACCGTGGCGGCGCTCGGCGCGATGGGCACGCTGTCCTCGGTGGACTTGCGGCGGCTGCACCCGGACCTGATGGCGCAGACCGGCCACCTGGACAAAGAGCCGGACGCGGGCGACACCATCAACGCCGCCAACCTGGTGGCGTTGGACCGCGAGATCAAAAAGGCGCTGTCCCTCGCTGAGGGCCGGGGCGTGGTGGCGGTGAACGTGATGAAGGCGATCAGCGGCTACACCGACCATGTTCGTAAGTCGCTGGAAAGTGGCGCGCAGGCGCTGGTGGTGGGGGCCGGTCTGCCGCTGGACCTGCCCGAGCTGGCCACCGGTTTCCCGAACGTGGCCTTGATTCCCATTTTGTCGGACGCGCGCGGCGTGCAATTGGTGGTGAAGAAGTGGGAGAAAAAAGGGCGCTTGCCCGATGCGATCATCCTGGAACATCCGCGCCTGGCCGGCGGGCATTTGGGTGCGGCGCGCATTGCGGACATCCAGGACCCGCGTTTTGATTTTGAGGTGGCGGTGCCGCTGGTGCTGGAATTCTTCAAAACCATGGGCATCGAGGGGCGCATTCCGTTGGTTGCGGCGGGAGGCATCAACTGCCACGCTGACATTGCCAGGCTGCAGGCCTTGGGTGTGCAGGCGGTGCAACTGGGCACTGCGTTTGCGGTCACCGAAGAATGCGACGCGCACCCGAACTTCAAACAGGTGCTGGCCCGGGCCAAGCCGTCCGATATGGTCGAGTTCATCAGCACCGCAGGGCTTCCCGCTCGCGCGGTGCGCACGCCCTGGTTGGCGCGCTACATACTTCTAGAGGACAAGCTGAAAACCGTGGCGCACAAAAAGAAGAAATGCAATATGTCCTTCGATTGCCTGGCGCACTGCGGCCTGCGCGATGGCACGGCGGCCATGGGCCAGTTCTGCATCGACAAGCAGCTCGGACACGCCTTGTCCGGCGAGGTCGATAAAGGTCTGTTTTTCCGGGGCGCAGCCGCGCTGCCATTTGGTGAGGAGATCCGTCCGGTGCACGATTTGATGGCGTATTTGCTGGGGAATGGGGCGGTCGCACCGGCATAGTCGGTCGCCGGGTGACAAAGCCCCGCCCTGTTCGCCCAGAGGGGTAAACCCCTATAGTTGGTCGATGTTCGACCGCTTGTTCCGTTTTTTCGAGTCCCGTATCCAGGCCACCGAGCCGCCGCCACCGGGCGCACCGCCAAGCGGATTGCTGGCTTTTTATGGACACTTTGTGGGCCAGAACCGGGGCATTTTCGTGGCCATGTTGTTCAGTTGCCTGTTGGTGGCTTTGAGCGACACGGTGACGCCGGTCTTGATCGGCAAGCTGGTGGGTTTATTGGGAGCGGCAGACCGGCAGGCGGCGCTGGCGCAGGCTGTACCCATGTTGATCGCCATGGCCGTGTTCATGCTGGTGCTGCGCCCTGCGGTGGTGGTGTTGGACGCGCTGCTGCGCTTCAACACCGTGATGCCGGGCTTTACCAACCAGGTGCGTTGGCAGAACCACTGGCACGTGGTGCGCCAGAGTTGGCCGTTTTTTCAGGACGATTTCGCCGGCCGCATTTCCAACCGGGTGATGCAAACCGCGAACGCCATGCGCGAGAGCGCGGTCTCCGGCGTGCGGGCGGTTTGGTACATCGTGGTGTATGGCCTGACCTCCGTGGTTTTGTTGTGGCGGGCCGATTGGCGGCTGGCGGTTCCTACCTTGGCTTGGTTTGCCGGGTACGCGCTCTTTTTGCGCTACTTTGTGCCAAGGCTGCGCGACCGGTCCAAAAACGCGTCGCATCTGCGCTCCAAGGTGGTGGCGACGATTGTCGATATTTACGCCAACATTCTCACCGTCAAACTGTTCGCCCGCCCCAGCGCGGAAGACCGCCATGTGCGCGGAGTGATGCAGGCGCACCAGGACGCCATCGCCGGCCATTCGCGCGTCACCACGCAATTCATCGCCGCGCTGTGGCTTCTCAACGCCATGCTGCTGGTGGGCACTGCAGGCGTGGGTATCTGGTTGTGGCAGGCTCAGGCTTTGGATGTGGCGGTGTTTGCGATGGCGGTTCCGCTGGCTTGGCAGATCACCACCTCAGCGGGCTGGGTGTCATGGGAGGTGGCGGGCATTTTCGAGAATATCGGTGTGGTGCAAGAGGGCATGGAATCGATTGCCGTACCCCACCGCATGGCAGACCGCCCGCTGGCGCAGCCCTTGACGGTGCCCAAGGGGGAGATTCGGTTTGATCAACTGGGTTTTGCCTACGACGCGGGACGTCCGGTGCTGCACGACATTGACCTGCTGATCCGCCCTGGCGAGCGGGTGGGCTTGATCGGGCGTTCGGGCGCGGGCAAATCGACGCTGGCGCATTTGCTGCTGCGCTTCTTCGATCCGGTGACCGGGCGCATTCTGATTGATGGGCAGGACATTGCCCTGGCCACGCAGGAGAGCGTGCGCGCCAGCATCGGCATGGTGACGCAGGACACTTCGCTGCTGCACCGCTCGATTGCCGCCAACATCCGCTACGGCCGCCCCGAAGCGACGGACGCCGAAGTGGAGGCGGCAGCGCGCAAGGCGCAGGCATGGGAGTTTGTTCAAGGCTTGCGCGACTGGCAGGGGCGCGAGGGGCTGCATGCCCATGTGGGGGAGCGCGGCGTGAAGCTCTCGGGCGGGCAGCGCCAACGCATTGCGATTGCCCGCGTGATTCTCAAAGACGCGCCGATTTTGATTTTGGATGAAGCCACCTCCGCGCTGGACAGCGAAGTGGAAATGGCGATTCAGGAACAGTTGCTCGGATTGATGGACGGTAAAACCGTGATTGCGATCGCGCACCGCCTCTCCACCATTGCCCGGCTGGACCGCCTGATCGTGCTCGATGGTGGCCGGATTGTGGAGGCTGGAACCCACCAGCAATTGCTGGCCTTGGGCGGACATTACAGCGCGCTGTGGACGCACCAGTCGGGTGGCTTTTTGCCCGAAGAATTACCCGCGATTCGGCGCGACGCGAAAGTCACTTTGAATGGAGAAACGTGTGATGCGTAAAGCTTTTGCGGCACGTCTTTGTGCCGGTTTTCTTGTGGCAGTTTGCGTATTGGCGCAGGCGCAAACCGAGCCTGGCGCTGTAACAGCGGGTGGCGCACAATTTTTCACCGAGGTCGAAGGCATCAGCGAATACCGCTTGCCCAACGGCTTGCGGGTGCTGCTCGCGCCCGATGGGTCCAAGCCGACCACCACGGTCAA
>CANIRI010000275.1 GCA_947469815.1 Comamonadaceae bacterium
GGCCACCACCAGGGCGATCATGACCAGTACATAGGCCTGCATGACCGCAGGCGATACGAACACTGCAATGGTGGCAAATGGATTGGTGGTCAACATCTTTTTCTCTCCTTTCGACCAAGCCATTCTAGGTGTGCGACTTGTGGTGGGCCTCGAAAAAAGAACTTATGTGGCCATAGAAAAAATCTCGAAGCGCATCTCGTCCAGGTCACCTAGCACCCAGGTCTTTGGCGCGGCGAGGCCCGCGATGGTCCCAGGGTTGACCAGCCAGGCTCCGGAGCCCGTGACGCTCGCGACCCGGCGCACCTCGGCCTGGTGCGAGTGGCCGCAGCAGACAAGATCCCAGTCGCCGGTACACGCCATGGCGTAGCCGTAGTGCGGATAGTGCACGACGAACACCCGGCGCCCGCCCAGTTCCAATTGGGCATCCGCCCCATGGTATTGAACCAGCCCGCCGCTGCCGGCGGCGATCCGATGCAGCATGACCGAGTCGCCGAGGTTGTTGCCATGAATCACATGTATCGGCAGCCCCAAGGCCATCGCCGGTCGCAAGGTCTGCGCACCGATCACGTCGCCACAGTGCACCACGGCCTCGGCGCCCGCGTCCCTCGCCTGGCGCACTGCCGACTCAAGCGCGTCGGCTCGATCGTGGCTGTCGGAGATGATGCAGAGCTTCACGTGGCGGATTGTCGATCTGGCTTCGGTGGTGGGCGACACACGACCATCGAACGCTGGGTCTTGTGCGGTCTGGTCGCGACCCGGCACCCGGCGCGAACGCCGATACGCCCAACCGGCGCGGCTTCAAGCGTACGCTCCACCAATCGTTTGGTGAGTTGCTTGAGGAGCCCGTTTTCCCCAATCAGGTCTTCAGGCTTTTTGTAATCTGCCAGCAGGCGGTCTATCAATTCGTTACTTACGGTCATTTCCCTTCCTTTGAGAATACTGGCAGCTACTTGCCATTGGACGTTTACAAAAAATCTAGTACACGCCCTCAACCAATCGACCAGATGAAGCCCTACTGAAAAACAGGGCGGCGTTGACTCAAGTCTTTATCTGTGTATCAAGGCCTATCGGCATCGGCATGCAACTAACTTGCCTCGGTAACTTCTACGCACATGCCTGCCGTCAACCCGCGATATAGCGGTGTAATTGCTCGATGATGCTTTTCTGGTGGGCCATCATTTCCTTGACCACATCACCGATGGATATCAGGCCTTTGACATGCTGCTTATCCATGATGGGGAGATGCCGTATGTGATGCTCTGTCATGACTTGCATGCAGTGGTCAATGGTGTGCGCAGACTCTACCGTGATGACCTTGGCGGTCATGATGTCTTGGACCAAGGCTTCGCTGCTCGTCCTCCCCTTGAGTATCACTTTACGGGCGTAGTCACGCTCTGAAAAAACACCCGCCAAAGTCTCTCCATCCAGTACGAGTAGCGCTCCAATGTTTTTCTGCGCCATCAGTTCCAACGCCTCGCGCACCGTAGCGTCCGGTCTGACCGAGTAGATCAGCCGTTTGTTGTCGGCCAAGAAATGCCCCATTGTTTTCATGATCGTTACCTCTCAGAAAATCATCAAGATCACAGTCCCAATGATGACCTTAGCAAGGACCAACGGCGAATGTGAGTAAAGTTTGACGTCTGCGTTTTGAAAGTACAAGGATGTTTACCCTTGGATGCGCAATGGACGTGCCAAGGTGGGATATCGTGCGCTGAGCAACAGTTAGTTCCAATGTTTCAAAGCCAGGCGTAGGTGTCTGATTACTTTTCGCCATTTGCTCGACAACCGGTTGCCAAAAAGATTGAAAGAACAAGGACTTGGCTGCCTACGGCATCCCCGGGACCACTGGCATGCCACCTGGGGATTGCCATCTGCACCTGACCTTTATTACTATAAGGGTGTGCATTTTTTCCCCGATGCTAATCTGTAGAAAGAAGCTAAATAAAAGGAAAAAACAGGATTTATAGGCCGCCCCCAAAGACGCTCCCAGGACGCCCCCATGATCACGATCACGCCCCGCAAGTCGATCTACCAAAAGCTGCACAAGGCTTTTCCCAAGCCGCCGGATGCCGCCCGACGTTGCCTGGATAAATACATAGCCGCATTGGAGCGCATGCTGTTTGATGCCCTGCAGCGCGGGCAAACACCCCTGCAAAGAAAACTCAATCTGTATTCCTTACCCCTCAAACAATTGGCGGCACAGGGCGGCCAGATCGGATCCAACCGGATTCGCCTGCATGCCTGGCTCAAATCCCAAAACCTGGAACTGGTTCAGCCCGTGACCCTGGGCTCCAACCTCACCGGCGAAGTCTCCGAAGTGCGCCTGACCCATCTGGTCGCCATGAAAAATGCCCTGGCCAACATTGAGCAGGCCCTGCGTTCTGCCCAAACCGACAGCGACATTGACCAGTACCTGGACGGCGATATCCAGGCCAACTACCGCTTGTTTGACATGCTCTACCCGGACTACCGCTTTGACTGGACAAAGGACCAAACCTATGCGGTCTTTGACCCGGTGCCGGTGGATGTCCCCTCGGTCAAGGCCTACATGATGTGGCTCAGCACCCAGGCCAGCCTGATCAGTTCCGGGCGCAAAGCCCTGTACCTGCGCCAGGCCAAGATCATTCTGGCCGTGGCAAGCCTGACCAAGGGATTGTTTTACCAACGCAAACAGCCCAGTGCATTTGGGCGCATGTACTACGAGGGCATCAGCGTGCAAAGCGTCAACAAGGAGCTGCGCCGCGCCATGCTGGGCAACTGCTGGGAATACGACATCCGCAGCAGCGTAGTGGCCTGGAAAATGGGCTTCGCCCGCAGCTACATGGCGCATTACGGCATCAGCGCCGAGCTGCGCAAAGTGTTCCCCGCCACATTGAACTATCTGGAGGACAAGGCCGATTTCACCCGTACCGTGCGGCTTTACACCTTCAGCGACCTCGACAAAACCCAGGCAGAGCTACAAACCCGGCTGCTCAAACAGGCCTTCACCGCCATCAGCTTTGGTGCCCGGGCCAACAGCCGTGGCTGGCAAAACCAGGCAGGGCACTGGACCAACCCAGCTTTGGTGGACATTCTCAAGAACCCCGAGGAAAGAGACCGCTTCCTGAATGACGCCGTTGTTGCTGCATTCATCAAAGAGCAGTGCGCACTAGACGATTACCTCGTGGAATTGGTGCAGCGTAGCCATCCGGCATTGCTCCAGCAATCCTTGCTGCTGTCCCCCAGCGGCAGACCGGCCAAAGCCAAAGTCGTGGCCTACCTGTACCAGCACGGGGAAACTGAGGTCATGGATGTGGTGCGGCGGGTGGCAGCCGAGCACGACCGGGTGCCACTGGGCAATGTCCATGACGCCATCTTCTTCAAACGACGCCTAGGGGTGGATTTGAAATGGGAGATCGAGCAGCGCATGCGCCAGGAAACCGGCAACCCTTACTGGCATCTCAGTGCCAAGGAACATGCCCGCTATGAACCCAAGAGCCTGGATGCCGCTGCCTACGAGCAGGCGCATCGGCAGTGGCTCCATGAGGAGGAGGCCCTAGCGACGGCCTATTACGCGGGTAGGACGCCGACCTATACGGACGCGTGGTGGGCGGAGCAGGACGACTGATTTCAGTGGGAGCCCA
>CANIRI010000276.1 GCA_947469815.1 Comamonadaceae bacterium
AGATTTTGCGCAATGCCAGCCTGGCCGTTTTGCGTGAAATTGGCGTGGACACGGGCGGCTCGAATGTGCAATTTGCCATCAATCCGGCGGATGGGCGTATGGTCGTGATCGAGATGAACCCGCGCGTCTCGCGCTCCTCGGCACTGGCGTCCAAAGCGACGGGTTTTCCGATCGCCAAAGTGGCCGCCAAACTGGCCGTGGGCTTCACGCTGGACGAACTGCGCAACGACATCACTGGCGGTGCCACGCCGGCCAGCTTCGAGCCCAGCATTGACTATGTGGTCACCAAGATCCCGCGCTTTGCGTTTGAAAAGTTCCCCACCGCCGACAGCCGCCTGACCACCCAAATGAAGTCGGTCGGCGAGGTGATGGCCATGGGTCGCACATTCCAAGAATCTTTCCAGAAAGCCTTGCGCGGCCTGGAAGTCGGTGTGGACGGCATGAACGAAAAAACCCAGGACCGCGAAGTGCTGGAAAAAGAGCTGGGTGAGCCCGGCCCCGAGCGCATCTGGTACGTGGGCGATGGTTTCGCGCAGGGCATGAGCGTGCAGGAGATGCACGCGCTGACCAAAATCGACCCTTGGTTTTTGGCGCAGATTGAGCAGATCGTCAAACTCGAGCTCGACATCGAGCGCCTGCCCCAGCCGGCCAGCGGCAGCACGCTGGACGCCATGGACGCGGCCACGCTGCGCGCCCTCAAGCAAAAAGGCTTTTCGGACCGGCGGCTGGCGCGCCAGTTCAAAACCACCGACCGCGCCGTGCGCGAACGCCGCCGCGCCCTCGGTGTACGCCCGGTTTACAAGCGGGTGGACACCTGCGCTGCCGAATTCAGCACCAACACCGCGTATTTGTATTCCACCTATGAAGCCGAAGGCGCGGAGTGCGAAGCGGCACCCACCGACCGCAAAAAAATCATGGTGCTGGGCGGCGGCCCCAACCGCATCGGGCAGGGCATCGAATTTGACTATTGCTGCGTCCACGCGGCGCTGGCGCTGCGAGAAGACGGTTTTGAGACCATCATGGTCAACTGCAATCCCGAGACCGTATCCACCGACTACGACACCTCGGACCGGCTGTATTTCGAACCGCTGACGCTCGAAGACGTGCTGGAAATCGTAGACAAAGAAAAGCCGCTGGGCGTGATCGTGCAGTACGGCGGCCAAACGCCCTTGAAGCTGGCGCTGGATTTGGAAGCTAACGGCGTGCCCATCATCGGCACCAGCCCCGACATGATTGACGCCGCCGAAGACCGCGAGCGTTTTCAGAAATTGCTACATGCGCTGGACTTGCGCCAGCCGCCCAACGCCACCGCCCGCACCGAGCCCGAGGCGCTGGAAAAAGCCGCAGCCCTGGGCTATCCGCTGGTGGTGCGCCCCAGCTATGTGCTGGGCGGGCGCGCCATGGAAGTGGTGCATGAGCAGCGCGATCTGGAGCGCTATATGCGCGAGGCGGTCAAGGTCAGCCACGACTCTCCCGTGCTGCTGGACCGTTTTTTGAACGACGCAATCGAGTGCGATGTCGATTGCATCCGCGACCAGACTGGCGCCACCTGGATCGGTGGCGTCATGGAACACATTGAGCAAGCCGGCGTACACAGCGGTGACTCCGCCTGCTCCTTGCCGCCCTACAGTTTGGCAGCCGCAACCGTTGCTGAAATCAAGCGCCAGACCGCCGCCATGGCCGGCGCGCTGGAGGTGGTGGGTCTGATGAATGTGCAGTTTGCGATCCAGCATGTGGATGGTGCGGATGTCATTTACGTGCTGGAGGTGAACCCCCGTGCCTCACGCACCGTACCCTTTGTGAGCAAAGCCACCGGCGTTCAACTGGCCAAGGTCGCGGCCCGCTGCATGGTCGGAAAAACGCTGGCCGAGCAAGGCTTGGGTGCCGAAGTCACGCCGCCGTATTTCAGCGTGAAGGAAGCGGTTTTTCCGTTTGTGAAGTTCCCCGGCGTCGATACGATTTTGGGCCCCGAGATGAAATCGACCGGTGAGGTGATGGGCGTGGGCAAGACTTTTGGCGAGGCATTTATCAAGTCCCAGCTGGGCGCGGGTGTGCGCCTGCCGCGCGCAGGCCAGGTTGTTTTGTCGGTCAAACAAAGCGACAAGCCGCGCATGGTGGAAGTCGCGCGCGCACTGCTCGCGATGGGCTTCACGCTGGCGGCAACCAAGGGCACGGCCGCTGCCATACAGGCTGCGGGTATGGCCTGTAAGCCGGTGAACAAAGTCGCCGAGGGTCGCCCCCACATCGTGGACATGATTAAAAATGATGAGGTCGTGCTGGTGATTAACACGGTGGAGGAGCGCCGCAACGCGATTGCCGACTCGCGCCAGATCCGTACCTCGGCCTTGCAGGCGCGGGTGACCACGTACACCACCATCGCAGGGGCTGAGGCCGCGGTCGACGGTATGCAATACCTGGACCATCTGGGGGTGATTTCCGTGCAGGAAATGCACGCGCAACTGTTGGCATAATCCCGCGCTTGTTCCGAAGGACAGTGGAGCGCATGGCGCTGGCACTGTCCTTTGTGCTTATGGCGGCGTGATTCTGCGCTGCTGCGTTTCCAAACCTTGTTGGATGTCCTATGGCCACTATCCCGATCACCAAGCGCGGCGCTGAAATCTTGAAAGCCGAATTGCACCAGCTCAAAACAGTAGAACGGCCCACGGTGATCAACGCCATCTCAGAGGCCCGCGCGCAAGGGGATTTGAGTGAAAACGCAGAATACGACGCCGCCAAAGACCGGCAGGGCTTTGTCGAAGGCCGGATTCAGGAAATTGAAGGCAAGCTGTCCGCCGCGCAGGTGATTGACCCGGCCGCGCTCGACGCCGGTGGACGGGTGGTGTTTGGTGCCACGGTCGAACTCGAGCACGAGACGACCGGTGAGCGTGTGACCTACCAGATCGTCGGCGAGGACGAGGCCGACTTGAAGCTCGGACTTGTCAACATCGGCTCTCCCATCGCCCGCGCCCTCATCGGCAAAGAAGAGGGCGACACCGCCGTGGTGATGGCCCCGGGCGGGGAAAAGGCCTACGAGATCGTGGCGGTTCATTACCGCTGAGGCCGTTGCCGTGGCGCGAGCGCTTCCCCTGTGGCTGGCCGCTGCGTGGCTGATGAGTCTGTCGACTGTTGGTTTTTTGGTCGTGCCTTTGCTGTTCATGTATTTGCCGTCACCGGCTTTGGCGGGTGGCATGGCTGCGCACCTGTTTTCCGCGCAGACGGTACTGTCGGCGGCTTTCGCAATCGGCTTGTTGGTCCTGATCCGGTTGCCGCGCTGCGACATTGCGACGGACCTTGCCCCAACCCTCACCCTGTGGGCCTTGGGCGGCGTCTTGCTGGCCCTGCTGGTGGAGTTAGGCGTTGCGCCGCGCATCGTGGCGCGCGAGGACTTGGCCTTTTGGCACCGCATCGGTACCGCGATGTATGCCGGTCAGTGGGTGTGCGCGCTGGCCGTCTTTGCGATGCTGAGTCGATCGGCTCAGCGCGTTGCGCCGCCCGAAGAGCAGCAGTCCGGCGTTTAGGTCTGACTGCGTTTTTTGATGCTGGTTTGGGGTTTGGGCTTGGCGCGTTTGATGTTGCCACCCGGTGTGAGGCGCTGGTTACCGAGC
>CANIRI010000277.1 GCA_947469815.1 Comamonadaceae bacterium
ATGGGTACGCCACCAGCCGCCTCGATGGCAGGTGCTAGACGCTGCGAACATTTCACGTCAAACACAATCGTGCCGCCTGGTACGCGAGACAGCACGTCTTGCGCAAACAGCATCATCTGCCGGTCCGGGAAGATATTCGTGCCGTCTTTGGTCACGATGCCCAGACGGTCGCCGTCGCCGTCAAAGGCCAGGCCGAGTTCGGCGTCGCTGCTTCGTAAAGCCGCGATCAAATCGCGCAGGTTTTCCGGCTTGCTCGGGTCCGGGTGGTGGTTGGGGAAGGTGCCGTCGACTTCGCTGAACAGCTCAATCACCTCGCAGCCCACCGCGCGCAATATGGCAGGGGCCGACGCGCCGGCCACGCCGTTGCCGCAGTCGACCACGATTTTCAAAGGCCGCGCCAGGCGGATATCGCCCACGATGCGCGCCGTGTACGCGGGCAGTACATCGGCGCTGCTGCGCGATCCGCCGCTGCGCAAGGTCCACGATTCATCGACCATCATCTGCCGCAGGGACTGGATCTCGTCGCCGTAAATCGCTTTGCCCGCCATCACCATCTTGAAGCCGTTGTAATCCTTAGGGTTGTGGCTGCCGGTGACCATGATGCCGCTGGCGCACAGCGTGTTCGCCGCGAAATACAGCATCGGCGTGGTGACCATGCCCACGTCAATCACCTGCATGCCCGCCTCTTGCAGGCCGCGCATCAAGGCCTCGGCCAACGCCGGGCCGCTCAGGCGCCCATCGCGCCCCACCGCCACCGTGGTTTCGCCTTGCGCACGGGCCACGGTGCCAAACGCCCGACCCAAACCGCGCGCCACGTCTTCGGTCAAGGTGGACGGCACGATGCCACGGATGTCGTAGGCTTTGAAGATGCTAGGGGAGAGTTGCATGGAGAGCTTTCAAACTTATGAAGATGCAGCCATAGGATTTTAGGTGGGGCCATAAGCCACAGGCTGGCGGCTTAGCCACGCGCCAACGCTTGCAAGGATGTAGGTGAATAAAACATCAGATAGCGCCCACGACCAGCAACAAAGCCTGGCTAATGGCGCGCATACGCTCGTCATCGACACGCCCAAAAGGCACGCTGACGCGCGCGCGCGGCAGCGTGGAGAGTTTGTCGACCATCACCTGCGACAGTTTTTGCAAGCCGTTGGAGGGGCTCGGTTCAATGTTGACGCGAAAGGCAGCTTCGCGAAGTTCGCTGGTGATGGGGCACAGCACGACGCTATCCAAGTCGGCCAATAAATCGGACTGCACGACCAGCGCAGGGCGCGGCTTGCCATAGTCGCCCTGCAAAGAGACGGTGACCAGGTCTCCGCGTTGCATCATTCCCAGGACGCGATCAGGGTGGCTGCCTGTTCGGTAAAGCCCAATACCTCGGCTTCTGCCGGGTCCTTCGCCAGTGCCTGGCACTGGAGGCGCAACAGCGCCACGAACGCGGGCGCGCGGGTGTCGGGCACCCAAAACTGCACCGGCCGCAGACCCGCGGCACGCATGCGCTCTCGGTGGCGCGCGAGCTTGCTGGTGGCCTGTGGGTTGGATTGCATGGCTGCTCCTTGCTTGTTTGCGCGGTGTTGGGTCAGGTTACATGATACCGAAGTAGCCTACGCACATATTCAAAGACGGCCAGCAAACACCAACTGCCTGCGTATGATTTGCCCATGACACCCCCCACCCCAAACATCGCCCGCACCGCCTACAAAAGCCCCCTAGGCCCCATGACCTTAGCCGCCAGCGCGCAAGGCCTGTGCGGCGTCTGGTTCGACGGGCAACAGCACCAGCCCGATCCGCAGCAGTGGGAACACAACCCCGCGCACCCTGTGCTGCAAGCTGCGTGCACCCAACTCACGGACTACTTTGCCGCGCAAGCCGCCCGCTTTTCGCTGCCGCTGGATGTGTCGCTGGGCACGCCCTTTCAGCAAAGCGTGTGGGAGCGCCTGCGGGCGATTCCCTATGGTGTGACGCAAAGCTACTGTGAGATTGCGCGCTACCTGGGGCAGCCTGCGGCTTCGCGCGCGGTGGGTGCGGCGGTGGGGCGCAACCCGCTCAGTATCATCGTGCCCTGCCACCGCGTGGTGGGCAGCAACGGTGCGCTAACCGGTTACGCCGGTGGTTTGGAGCGCAAGATAGCCTTGCTGCAATTAGAAAAGGCTTTATGAATTTCCCCCTGAAGAATTTTTCGCCGCCCTGGCAGGTCGAGTTTGTATTGTTGGCGGCGATTTGGGGTGCATCGTTTATGTTCATGCGGATCGCCACCGTCGAGTTCGGCGCGCTGCCCACGGCCGGTCTGCGTGTCGGCATTGCCGCGCTGATGCTGATGCCGCTGCTGGTCATGCGCGGTCTACTGCCCGACTTGCGCACGCACTGGAAACTGGCCCTGTCTATCGGTCTGTTGAATTCAGCGATTCCTTTTGCCTGCTTCACCTTCGCGCTCTTGTCGATTTCGATCGGCCTGTCGTCTATCCTGAACGCCACGGTACCGCTGTTTGGGGCGCTGGTCGCCTGGGCGTGGCTGAAAGACCGGCCAAACGCGACGCGCATGCTGGGTTTGGCGATTGGCTTTGGTGGGGTCGCCATGCTGGCTTGGGACAAGGTGAGCTTTCAGCCGGTGCCGGGTGGTACGGCCACCGGATGGGCGGTTGTGGCCTGCCTGTTTGCCTGCGGCTGCTACGGGCTGGCGGCCAGCATCACCAAACGCTTTGCTTCCGGCATACCCCCGCTGGTGATGGCCGCAGGGAGCCAGCTCGGCGCTACCGTGGCGATGGCACCTCTGACCCTTTACTTCTGGCCCGCTCAACCGGCATCGCACGCGGCCTGGGTGTCCGCGCTGACGCTGGGGGTCTTGTGCACCGGGTCGGCGTATCTGCTATTTTTCCGCTTGATCCAGCGGGCAGGCCCTGCGCGCACGTTATCGGTGACCTTTGCTATCCCCATGTTTGCGGTGCTTTACGGCGTGGTGTTTTTCGGCGAAGTGGTCACGCCGTGGATGGTCATCTGCGCGCTGGTCATCGTGGCGGGCACGTCGATGTCCAGCGGCATGTGGGGCGCGCTGCCCTGGCCGCGCCGCCTGGACGCGGTGCCTAAATAAAAGGCAACGCCTGGGTAACCGCGCCCTGCAAGCCAATGGGTGTGACCACCTGCACTCGCTGCCCTGCCTGCACCACTTCGCGCTGCACCTGGGCAATGCCGATGGTGCATTGCAGGGCCGGTGAGAACACCACCGCCGACATGGTGCCGACCTGACGGCCATCGATCAATACGGGCGCACGCTCAATGAGAGGCCAATCCGACGGGGCCTGGCCATCCAGGCGCAAGCCCACCATCAGGCGGGCGGGGCCGTTCGCGGCAATTTTTTGCAAAGCCGCTTTGCCGATGTAATCCACCGCGCAGTTGACATCAACAAACTTCGCCATATTGGCTTCAAAAGGATTGGTGTCCGCCGTGGTGTCGCCGCCCCAGGACAGCAGGCCGCTTTCCACGCGCTCGATGTGGTTGGGTGCGCCCGGGCCGATAGCGAATTCCTGGCCCGCCGCTTTGACCATATCCCACAGTTCGCTGCCCCGGCTGCCATCGCGCAAAAAC
>CANIRI010000278.1 GCA_947469815.1 Comamonadaceae bacterium
GCACAATGCGCCCTGCTTCCGCCGTGACTTCATAGTACTGCGCAGTTGAACACTGGGAGAGTACGGCCTTGGGCAGAGTAATTTGGTTCTTGGTAGTGATTTTGGCAAGCATGGTGAGCACGCAAAGTAAGGAATTCTTACTTTACCAGAGGGGTCGGGGGCTTGAAATCAGTCAGCCCGGTAATTGGGCGCTTCTTTGGTGATTTGCACATCGTGCACATGGCTTTCGCGGATACCGGCCGAGGTGATCTCGACGAACTCCGCCTTGTCTTGCATATCCTGGATGGTGGGGCAACCGCAATAGCCCATGCTGGCGCGGATGCCGCCGGCCATCTGGAAAATGATGGACACCATCGAGCCCTTGTAGGGCACGCGGCCTTCAATGCCTTCGGGTACCAGCTTGTCGGCATTCGGGTTGCCGGTGCTGGACTCCTGGAAGTAGCGGTCTGCACTGCCTTGCTGCATGGCACCGATGCTGCCCATGCCCCGGTAGCTTTTGTAGCTGCGGCCCTGGAACAGCACGATCTCGCCTGGCGCTTCTTCGGTACCGGCAAACACGCCGCCCATCATCACGCTGGACGCCCCGGCGGCAATGGCCTTGGCCACGTCGCCGCTGTAGCGCACGCCGCCGTCGGCAATCAACGGAACGCCGGTTCCGCGCAAAGCCGTGGCAACGCTGTCCACGGCCATGATCTGCGGTACGCCCACGCCGGCCACGATGCGGGTGGTGCAAATGGAGCCGGGGCCGATGCCGACCTTGACTGCGTCCGCACCGGCATCCACCAGCGCGCGCGCCGCCGCGCCGGTGGCGATATTGCCGCCAACCACGTCGACATGCGGGTAGTTCTGTTTGACCCAGCGCACCCGGTCGATCACGCCTTTGCTATGGCCATGCGCGGTATCCACCACGATGGCGTCCACACCGGCCCGCACCAAAGCCTCCACCCGCTCTTCGGTCCCCTCGCCTACCCCGACGGCCGCGCCCACGCGCAGCTTGCCTTGGGCATCGCGGGCGGCATTGGGGAAGCTGGTTTGTTTGGTGATGTCTTTGACGGTGATCAGGCCTTTGAGTTCGAAAGCATCGTTGACCACCAGCAGGCGCTCCAGGCGGTGCTTGTTGAGCAGCGCTTTGGCCTCGACCAGCGTGGTACCGTCCGGCACGGTCACCAACCGCTCACGCGGGGTCATGATTTCGCTTACCGGCTGGTCGTAGCGGGTCTCAAAGCGCAAATCGCGCCCGGTGACGATACCGACCACTTTGCCGCCGTCGCATACCGGAAAGCCCGATACGCCCAACTGGTCCGACAGCGCCATGACCTCGCGCACCGTGAAATGCGGCGTGATCACCACCGGGTCGCGCAAAACACCCGATTCATAGCGCTTGACCTTGGCGACCTGGGCCGCCTGTTCAGCCACCGTGAGGTTTTTATGCACGATACCGATACCGCCTTCCTGGGCAATGGCGATGGCCAGCCGCGCCTCGGTCACCGTGTCCATGGCAGCGGACACCAGAGGCAAATTCAGGGCGATGTTGCGGGAAAACAGGGTGGAAAGCGAGGTGTCCTTGGGGAGGACTTGGGAGTACGCGGGGACCAGCAACACATCGTCGAAGGTCAGGGCTTTGCCTAGGAGGCGCATGGTGAAAGCTCCAAAAGACCGATTGTAGCTAAGGGGTTTTCGGCGGCAGCCTCTCAGTAACCAGCTTTGGCGCCAGGACGCTTCTTGGCAAACAGACCGGCCGTTTTGGCGCCCTGGCGGACGAAGCGCTCGCGGCGGGCTACTTTAGGGTCCACGGTAAGCGGGCGGTAGACCTCCAGCCGGTCGCCCTCGACCAGTGCGCGGTCGGCCGTGACAGGTTTGCCCCAGACACCGATACGGCCGTCGTCCACCACAGCTTGGAGCGCGGCGGCGTCAAGACCCAGGGACTGCGCCAGCGCCTGCAGCACGTGCAGGGCCGTGGTGCCTTCGGGGCATATGTGCCGCAACTCCACCACCTGGCGCGGGCCGGTGGCGCAGACCACGGTGATCTCAGGCATCGCCGTACACCTGTTCCGCGCGTTTGACAAAAGCGTCGACCAGCGTAGCGGCAATTTTGTCAAAAACCGGGCCGACCAGCGCGCTGAGCGTGGCGCTGCTGAAGCCGTAGTTCAGGGTCAAGTCAATTTTGCAGGCGCGCTGCGTCCCATCGCCCACCGGGCTGAAGCGCCATTGGCCGTCGAGCTGCGAAAACGGGCCTTTGATCAGTTTGACATCCACTAAATCCGGCGCATGGTGGCTGTTGCGGGTCGTGAAACTCTGGTGGATGCCGCCAAACGCGATGCCGACTTCGGCGGTCATGCCGTCGGCGTCTTCCGCCAAGACCGCTGAGCGGTCGCACCAGGGCAGAAACTCGGGGTAGCGCGGCACGTCGGTGACCAGCGCAAACATTTCCTGCGGGCTGTACCAGATCAAAACGGACTTGTGAACGGTTTTCATAGAATGGCAGGCTGCGCGGGATTGTATTCAGTCCCCCCTGCACCCCACGATGGCCAAAAAACCCGACACCTCCGCCCGCATTGCTGACAACAAGAAAGCCGCGTTCAATTATTTCTTTGAAGAGCGGTTTGAGGCCGGGATTGTTTTAGAGGGCTGGGAGGTCAAGTCTCTGCGGGCTGGCAAAGTTCAACTGACCGACGGTTATGTGGTGGTGCGCAATGGCGAACTGTTCATCATCGGTCTGCAAATCAACCCGCTCAACACCGCATCCACCCACATCAGCCCGGACAAGGTGCGCACCCGCAAGCTGCTGCTGCACAAAGCCGAAATCCTGCGGCTGATCGGCAAGGTCGAACAAAAAGGCTACACGCTGGTGCCGATCAACCTGCACTGGAAAGCCGGAAAAATCAAATGCGAAGTAGCGCTGGCCAAAGGCAAAGCCGAGCATGACAAGCGCGACACCATCAAGGACCGCGAAGGCAAGCGCGAGGTGGAACGCGCCATGAAAACCAACCATCGCTAGCGCAGGGGCCGCAGCCCCTGCGGTTTATAGCCCGCGTGCGGCCTTTTTGCGGTCGTGCTCACTCAGGTGGCGCTTGCGCAGGCGCACGCTTTTGGGCGTGATCTCCACCAACTCGTCATCCTCAATGAACTCCACGCCGTATTCCAGGTTCAGGTCAATCGGCGGGGTGATCTTGATCGCGTCTTCTTTGCCGCTTACGCGGAAGTTGGTCAATTGCTTGGTGCGGGTGGCATTGACCACCAAATCGTTGTCACGGTTGTGGATGCCCACAATCATGCCCTCATAGACCGGGTCGTTCGGTTTGACGAACATGCGGCCACGGTCGTCGAGCTTGCCCAATGCGTAGGTGAAAATTTCACCGTCGTCCATGGAAATCAGTACACCGTTTTTGCGTCCGCCGATATCGCCTTTGTGGGCTTCGTAGCTGTCGAAAATATTGCTGATCAGGCCTGAGCCGCGAGTCAGGTTCAAAAACTCATTGGTAAAACCGATCAGGCCGCGGGCCGGGATGCGGTACTCGAGGCGCACGCGGCCCTGGCCGCGACCGCTGGGGGCGCCCTCGACCTGCATGTCGAGCAGC
>CANIRI010000279.1 GCA_947469815.1 Comamonadaceae bacterium
GGCGGAGTTGTTGGCCAAACTGCAGTTCGGCAGTCTGCAAGAGGTCTATGCCAGCGGCTTGGAGACCTATTTGGAAAATTTTGTGAAAGACACCATCGCGCTGGCCAACGCCGTGCACACCGACTACCTGGAAACCCTCGCATGAGCATCCGGGTCCGCCATGAGACCAGCTACCACTACGAGCAGCCGGTCCGCCGCAGCGTGCAAACCCTGCGCATCAGCCCGCCGAACAACGCGCGCCAGACCGTCATCCACTGGAACTTGGATTTGCCCGCTCCGGCACGTGCCTGGACAGACGGCTTTGGCAACCTCTGCCACACCCTGGTGTTAGACCAGCCGCACGACAGCATCCTGATCTGCGCCCAAGGCGTGGTCGATGTGCGTAGTGGCGACCTGGGCGAAGCGATCGGGCCCATGCCGCTGGAGGTTTTTATGCGCCCCACGGCGCTCACGCTGATGGACCCCGCGATACTGGAATTTGCAAGCCCGATGGCGCACACCATACGCACCCGCCCCTTCATGGGCTTGCACGACCTGATGCTGGCGCTGATTGACCGCATACCCTATGCCAGTGGCCACACCAAAGTGGGCGACACCGCAGCACAGGCCTTTGCCACCGGGCGCGGCGTCTGCCAGGACCACACCCATGTGTTTCTGGCCTGCGCCCGTAGTCTGGGGCTGGCCGCCCGTTATGTGAGCGGCTACATCCTCTCCAACGACCAGGGCCATGTGGCCAGCCACGCCTGGGCCGAGGTCTGGATTGGCGAGCGCTGGGTCGGCTTTGACGTGAGCAACTCGCGCAGCGCCGGCTCCGAGCACATCCGCCTTGCCCAGGGCATGGACTACGCCGACACCTGCCCGGTGCGCGGCGTGCGCACAGGCGGCGGCACCGAATCGATGCACAGCTACGCTCAGGTAGAGTCGCAGCTTTCGTCGCAACAATAGCTTTTCTATGACCTACTGCGTAGCGATGTCGCTGGACGAGGGCATGCTGTTCGCCTCGGACTCGCGCACCAATGCCGGCCTCGACCATGTGTCGAGCTTTTGCAAGATGACAGTTTTTGAGCAGCCCGGCCAGGGCGTGCTGGTGCTGCTCAACAGCGGTAATCTGGCGACTACCCAGCAAGTGGTCAGCCGCCTTAAAGCCCACGCCAAACACACGGACACGCCGCTCACCGCGATGGATTCGGTTTTCTCGGTTGCCGAACTGCTGGGCAAGCATTTGCGCGCCGTAGTCAACCGCACGCAAGAGGAATCCATGGGGCAAACCGATGTCGATTTTTCGGCAACCTTTTTGTTGGGCGGCCAGTTGCGCGGCGAAGAGCCTCGGCTGTTTTTGGTCTACCCGCAGGGCAATTTCATCGAGACCACGGCCGATACGGCCTTCTTTCAAATCGGCGAGAGCAAGTACGGCAAGCCGATTCTGGACCGCGTGGTCCAACCCGCGCTGCCGCTGTACGAGGCTGTCAAATGCGCGCTGGTGTCCTTTGACTCGACGATCAAGAGCAATTTGAGCGTGGGGCTGCCGATTGACCTGGCGCTGGTGCGACGCGATCAGTTTGCGGTTGCCATGCGCCACCGCATCGACGCCGACGATGCGTATTTCCGCCAACTGCGCACCGACTGGAGCCAGGGCCTGCGCCGGGTGTTCAACGAACTGCCGGAACCTGGCTGGTTGCGCTGAGTCGGGCCTGCTTACACTGCGTCCATGCCGGCGCAGCTCCAAGACCCCGTTGCCCACTTGCGGGAGTGGCTGCATAAACCCGCACCCCAGGGCCGTTGGCTCATCGGCGTTTCTGGCCTGCCCGGCGCCGGCAAAAGCACTTTGGTCCAGCGCTGGGCGCAAGAGATCAACGCATACATGCGCGACGAGTCAGTAGCCGCGCTGAGCATGGACGGATTCCATCTCACCAAGGCAACACTGGCGCGGTTTCCCGACCCACAGGCCGCCTTCGCCCGCCGCGGCGCACCCTGGACTTTTGATCCGCACGCCCTGCGCGCGCACGTGATGGCACTGCGCGCGGGTGAATCGGTCGCATGGCCGGGCTTCGAGCATGCCGTGGGCGACCCGGTGCCCGGTGCGCTGCAGGTAGGCCCGCAGATACGCGTGGCGCTGGTCGAAGGGCTCTACCTGTTGCACGACCAGCACGGGTGGGACGTGGCGAGCTGTTTTGACGAACACTGGTTTGTCGATGTCGAGATGGACACCGCCATGGCGCGCCTGGAAAACCGCCACATGGCAGCCAACCAGCAAAGCCGGGCGCAGGCGCGTGCACGACTGGACGGCAACGACCACCTGAATGCAACCATCGCCGCAGGCGCGCGCGCGAAGGCCCACTGGCTGGTGAGCAATCCAGCGCTGATACCACCAGCCGCACGCGCCGCACCGGCCCTATGAACATCCGCGAAGTTCCGCAAAGCCAGCTTACGGCCAACCTGCTGTGCATGCTCTCTATGCTGGTCTGGTCCATGGGCTTGCCCGCGGCCGATGTGCTCATCGGCCCGGTGCCGCCCCTGCCGCTCACGGCCGCGCGCATGACACTGGCATGTGCCTGCCTGCTGCCCATCTGGTGGTGGCGCGAGGGCACGGCGGTCTTGCGCGGTGCAAACTGGGTGCGAGGCATTGCCATTGGCGGTTCGACGCTGGGGCTGGGCGCGTTTCTGATGGTGGCCGGACAGGGCCTGACCGATGCCGTCACCGTTGCCATCATTTCAGCCTCCATGCCGGTGCTCGGCATCGGCATTGAGGTGCTGCTGGACGGCCGCCGCGTCACCGCGGGGCTGGTCATCGGTTTGGTACTCAGTGTGATCGGCGGGGTGATGGCGATGGACGGGCGCAGCGGCAGCATGGGACTGGGTTGGGGCGCGGTCTTGTGTTTTGCGTCCGTACTGGTCTACACCCTGGGTTCCCGCATGTCGGTGACCTCGTTCCCCCAGCTCACGCCACTGGGGCGCACCACGGTCACCCTGTGCGGCGCGGCCTTGGTTAGCACCGTCGCGGCCTTGATCCACACCATGCTGGGCGGCCCGCAACCGCAATGGGAAGAGGTCGGTTGGCGGCAAGCCGGAGCGCTGGCCATATTTGCCATTGGCGCCATGGCGCTGAGCCAGTTGCTGTGGATCAGCGCGGTGGGGCAGCTTGGCATTGCGCTGTCTTCCCTGCACATCAACGCGACCCCCTTTTACGTGATGCTGATGCCGTTTGCCCTGGGCGGAAGTTGGAGCTGGACCCAAGCGCTGGCGGCCGCGATCGTTGGCATAGGGGTCTTGGTTGCGCAGGATCTGATCCCTCTGCGCCGACGCCAAACGTCAACGTAAAACCGCACCTAGAGGACACACCACCCACTATTGGTCATAATGCTGGCCTGTACTTACAAAGGTTTCCTTAGACCTTTTATGAAGCTGTCCCGTTCTGCCCTGGTTTTAATGCTCATCGGCTTGTGCGCCGGCTGCGCCAGCCATTCGTCCAAGATGATTGGAAAGCTGCAGGATAAAAATCCCGAATTTGCGACTGCCGCATGCCAGAACGCGCGGGAGAACGCCGGGGTGCACGATGAAGTGCAAAACGCCAAAC
>CANIRI010000280.1 GCA_947469815.1 Comamonadaceae bacterium
CATGGCTTCGACCGCGTAGTCGCGGTCGGCAATCCCTTCACGGTAAAAGCCGTAGCTGGGCTGGCCGTCCTGTATTTGCACCACGGCCAGCGAAGTGGGGCGGGGGCTGCGCTGCGGGCTGATCTGCACGCCGTCGGCCTCAAGCTGCGCGCCAAGTTCCTGGCCGAAGCTATCGGTGGACAGGGGGTTGAGGTAATGCACCGTGGCCCCGCGCAAGCTGGCCGCACGCGCCATGTTGTAAGGGCTGCCGCCACGCAAGGGGCGCAACTGCCCGTCGGGCTGGGCGATGCAGTCCATCAGCGCTTCGCCAAGAACAAAAATGTGCTTTTTCATAACGTGGGCAAGAAGTTAGGTTCGGTTGTTGCGGCGCTACTTGCAGGCAGCCACCAGGGCGGCGACACGACTAATTCAACCACAGGTGTTTGGATAAGGCCGCGAAGGCGCGATACTCGGTGCCTTCGCAAACCTGTTTTCCACCATGAATCCCCCGAATTTTCCGCCCACATCCAAGACCCGTGCACCTGGGGAGGCGCTGCCATGCTGATCGGCATTGACCCGCTGCTGACGCCTGAGCTGCTGATGCACCTGTCCGCGATGGGCCACGGCGAATGGGTGGCGGTGGTGGACGCCAATTTCACCGCAGATTTTCTGGCAAAAGGCCGCCCGCTTGTGCGCCTGCCCGGCAACAGCCTGGAGCGCGTGAGCCGTGCGGTGTTGTCGGTGTTCCCGCTGGCAGTGGATGTGGCGCACCCGGTGGCATTTATGCATGTCTGCAATGCGGCCCCCGCGCACCGCACGCCCGCGCAAGACGCGGTAGTAGCCCTGGCCGCGCAGGCAGGCTGTGTGGCTGAGCGGGTGGAGCCGGTGGAGCGCTTTGCTTTTTACGAGCGCATCAAAGCCGCCAGCCTGATCGTGCAAAGCGGCGAAGGCACGGCCTACGGGAACGCGCTGTTTTGCAAAGGCGTGATCCTGGTCTGACCATGACGGACCCCGAAAGCGCACCCCCCGCAGCTGCACCCACCCCGCTTGACGCCGGTGTGGGCGACACACGGCGCATGCGGGGCTCCAACCACACCGGCATGCGGCAGTTCAACGAGCGCATCGTGCTGCAGGCGATACGCCACCACGGCGCATTACCCAAGGCCGATTTGGCGCGCATGACGCACCTGTCCACGCAGGCGGTGTCCATCATCGTGGGCCGCCTGATGGATGACGGTTTGCTGATCAAGCAAGACCGGCTGCGTGGCCGTATCGGCCAGCCCTCGGTACCGTTGTCGCTGAACCCGGACGGTGCTTACAGCATCGGCATACAGGTCGGGCGGCGCAGCCTGCAACTGGTTGTGGTGGATTTTTGCGGTCAGTTGGTGGAGCGGGTCGACATGCGCTACGCCTATCCAGACCCGGACCAGGTGCTGCCCGGCATTGCCAAGGGGCTGGCCGAATTGCAACAACGGCGCGGCGCATCCTGGAGTCGGGTGGTGGGCATTGGTTTGAGCGCGCCGCTGTTTTTGCACCAATGGGCCGATGTGATGGGCGGTCAGGCGGCCACGGCGCTGGCGCGCTGGGAGTCGGTGGATCTGCACGCGCAAGTGCAGGCGCTGACTGAACTGCCGGTGGAATTTGCCAAAGACACCACGGCGGCCTGCGTAGCCGAGTTGCTGCAAGGCCATGGGCAGAGCGTCAGCAGCTATTTGTACGTTTTCGTAGGCACCTTTATTGGCGGCGCGCTGGTGCTGGCCGGACACATCATGGGCGGCGAGCGCGGCAACGCGGGTGCGATTGGATCGCTGCCGATCCGGCTGGAAGACGGCAGCAACGCGCCAGGCCAAAGTCCGCCGCAGTTGCTGCAACTGGCCTCGGGTTGGCAGCTGGAGCAGGCGCTGATTGCCGACGGCCATGACCCGTTTTTGCTGCAGCAGCCCGCCATCATGGACCCGGCCTACGCGCACTATGTGCAACCCTGGCTGGCCCAAAGCAGCCGCGCTTTGGCCATGACCGTGACCAGCGCCTCGGCCTTGCTAGACCTAGACGCGGTGGTGATGGACGGCGCAATGGCCGCACCGCTGATGGAAGTTTTGCTGAATGACACGCAAGCAGCCATGGCGCATTACGCTTTTGACGGCATGCACCAGCCGCGCCTGCTGATGGGTAAAGTCGGCTCGCACGCCCGCGCCCTGGGCGCTGCGTTGTTGCCGCTGCACAGCCAGTTTTTCCCGGACAAAGATATTTTTCTCAAGCGCGACCTGGTATGAAGCTCTACATCGACTCCGCCGTGCACAGCGAATGGAAGCTGCCCGCCGGTTGCCCCGCGCCGCAGGGCGTGACGACCAACCCCACGCTGGTGCTGCGCGCGGGTTTGCCGGTCAGCCTGCCCAGCTATCTGCGTCTGCTGGCGCAGGCGGGCGATTACGGTCTGCCGGAGCTGATGCTGCAACTGCCGTACGCCGACGTTCGCCAAGGCTTGGTCTGGCTCGACGCGCTGCAAGCTGCTACGACGCGTGCCGGTGTGCATCTGACCATCAAGCTGCCCTGCCACGCGGATTGGGAGCCCCTGTTGCGCGCAGTGCGCGCGCGCGATGTGCCCGTCCTACTGACCGGCGTGGCCAACCCGGTGCAGTTGCTGTGGGCCACGCAGATGGGCGCGGCTTATGTGGCGCCTTATTTGGGGCGGCTGGAAGCGGCGGGGCGGGATGTCTGGGCCTTGGTGGCAGCGTGTGTGGCCGTGCAGCCGCAGGGCACCGGTTTGCTGGCCGCTAGCGTGAAAACCCCCGATGTGCTGACCAAACTGATTACCGCCGGTGCCGTGGCCGCCACGCTGCAGCCCGCGCTGATTGCCAGCATGGCCACCGATAGCATCACCGCCGATGCGATGCACCAGTTCGATGCGGACACGCTGGCCAGCCAGGCGCTGCCCCTGCCTGCCACCCCATAATCGACGGATGACCACCCGCCAGGAATTGCTTGCCGCTTTGGATGAACTGCTGCAACCGGCGCGGTTCAAAGACTACGGGCCCAACGGTCTGCAGGTTGAGGGGCGCAGCGAGGTGCGCCACATCGTCTCCGGTGTCACCGCCAGTCTGGCTCTGATAGACGCCGCAATAGCCGAAGGCGCAGACACGGTTTTTGTGCACCACGGCCTGTTCTGGCGCGGGCAGGACGGATGTATCACCGGCTGGATGCGCCAGCGCGTGGCCCGCCTGCTGCAGCACGAGATCAATCTTTTTGCCTACCACTTGCCGCTGGACGCGCATCCGGAATTGGGTAACAACGCGCAACTCGGTGCGCGGCTGGGCCTGCGGATTCAAGGCAACTTTGGTGAACAGATGCTGGGTTGCTGGGGCGATCTGGACGCGCCGCTCAGCAGCGCGGACGCTTTGGCGCAGCAACTGCAATCGCTGTGCGGCCGCCCTGTGGTCGCGGTAAATGCCAAGCCGGGCCCGCTGCGCCGCGTGGGCTGGTGCAGCGGTGGGGCGCAGGGGTATTTCGAGGCGGCGATTGCAGCGGGCGTGGACGTGTTCATCACCGGCGAAATATCCGAGCCGCAGGCGCATTACGCCCGCGAATGCGG
>CANIRI010000281.1 GCA_947469815.1 Comamonadaceae bacterium
CGGCGTGGCGGGTGCGCTGAGTTGCACCGGCTGCGTGCTGTCGCCCGTGCGGCTGCGCGCGTGCGCTACCGCATCGCGCAGCGCCTCCAAGACGCTGAGCGCCAACATGAAAGGCGGCTCGCCCACGGCTTTGCTGCCGCCCACGTTGTCTTCGCGGTTGGGTTCGTGCCACAGGCTGATCTGGAAGTGCGCCGGGGTGTCGCCGATGGTCGGAATTTTGTAGGTGCTGGGCGCGTGGGTGCGCAGCCGGCCTTGCGCGTCCCAGACCAGTTCTTCGGTGGTCAGCCAGCCCATACCCTGGATAAAGCCGCCCTCGATCTGGCCGATGTCAATCGCGCGGTGCAGCGGCGTGCCCACGTCGTGCAGGATGTCCACGCGCAGCACCTTGGACTCACCGGTGAGCGTGTCGATGGCCACCTCGGTGCAGGCCGCGCCGTAGGCAAAGTAATAGAAGGGGCGGCCGCTGAGCGTGGCTTTGTCGTAATGGATTTTGGGCGTGCGGTAGAAGCCGTCGCTCCAGAGTTGCACCCGCTGCGCGTAGGCCATAGGGATTAGGCTGGTGAAGCTGCGGGTTTGTGTGGGGCTGTGGACCTGGTCATCGGCAAAGCGCACTGCGCTCGCAACGCAGCCATCGAGGTCGGCGACAAATTGCGCTAACCGGTCGCGCACCTGCAGCGCGGCCAGCTCAGAAGCGCGGCCGTTGAGGTCGGTGCCCGCAGAGGCCGCCGTGGCGCTGGCGTTAGGCACTTTGTCGGTGTCGCTGGCGTTGACTTTGACCCGGGTTGGCGTGAGCCCCAAAACCCCGGCCACGATCAGCGCCACCTTGGTGTGCAGGCCCTGGCCCATCTCGGTGCCGCCGTGGTTGACCAGCACGCTACCGTCGGTATACACATGCACCAATGCACCGGCCTGGTTGAACTGCGTGGCCGTAAAGCTGATGCCGAACTTCACCGGCGTGAGTGCAAGCCCGCGCTGCAAGGTTGGCTGCGTGGCGTTCCAGGCGGCGATTTCGGTGCGGCGCACGCGGTAATCGCAGCCGTGCGCCAGCTGGGTGATCAGCGGCTGCAAGATGTTGTCCTCCACTGCCATGCCGTAGTGCGTGGTGTTGCGCTCGGTGGTTCCGTAAAGATTGCGCAGCCGCACATCCAGCGGGTCCAAGCCCAGCGTTCGGGCGATATCGCCCAGGATCACTTCGGTCACCACCATGCCTTGCGGCCCGCCGAAGCCGCGAAATGCGGTGTGGCTTTGCTTGTGGGTTTTGCAGCGGTAAGAGTCGATCGCCACATGCTCCAGAAAATACGCGTTGTCGGTGTGGAAGATCGCACGGTCGGCCACCGGGCCGCTCAGGTCGGCGCTGAAGCCGCAGTCCACCAGCTGGGTCACCTGCAGGCCGAGAATCCGGCCGGTATCGTCGAAGCCGACGTGGTAGTCGTAGCTGAAGGGATGGCGCTTGCCGGTGACCATGAAGTCGTCGTCGCGGTCCAGCCGCAGTTTCACCGGCCACCCCACTTTGCGCGCGGCCAGCGCCGCCCACACCGCCAGATGCCCGGCCTGCGTCTCTTTGCCGCCAAAGCCCCCGCCCATGCGGCGGCAGACCACGCGCACCGCGTGCAGCGGAATGTCCAGCGCATGCGCCACCCAGTGCTGCACTTCTCCGGGGTGCTGCGTGCTGCTGTGGATCAGCCACTGGCCGTCCTCCTGCGGCAAGGCGTAGGCGATCTGTCCTTCCAGGTAAAAGTGCTCTTGCCCGCCCACGTCCAGGGTGCCGCGCAAGACATGGGGTGCCGCCGCCAGGGCTTGCGACGCATCGCCCCGGCGCACATGCACCGGCGGTAAAACCCAATGCTGTTGCGCTACGGCTTCGCGCACGCTCAGCACTGCGGGTAGTGGCTCCAAGTCCGGGCGCACCAACTGCGCCGCGTAGCGCGCGCGGTGGTGGCTGTCGGCCACCACCAGGCCCATGACGTTGCCCACGTGCTGCACGGTTTTATCCGCAAAAATCGCTTCGTCGTGGGCAAAGTTGGCCAGCAGATGGTCACCCGGAATATCCGCAGAACCCACCAGCGCATGCACCCCGGGCGCGGCCCATGCAGCCGATGTATCCATGCCGCGCACCCGCCCATGCGCCAGCGGCGAGAGGATGGGCGCGGCGTGCAGCGTACCCGCGACTTCAGGCAAATCATCGACGTACTGCGCGCGTCCGTCGATATGGCGGACGGCGCTTTCATGGTGGGCCAGGGTGTTGGTGGCTGCGGCGTTCATGCCAGCGCCTCCAGCGTCACCAGGGCCTGGCCTTGGGTCTCCAGCCAGAAGCGCTGCAGCAAATTACCCAGTACCTGGCGGCGGTAGTCGGCGCTGGCACGCATGTCCGAGATCGGGCTGAACTCCTGCAACAGCACGGCCTGCGCGGCTTGTACCGCGCCTTGGCTCCAAACCTTGCCAAGCAGGGCCGCTTCGGTTTGGCGGGCGCGCACCGGCGTCGCGGCCACGCCGCCTGCGCCTATGGAAATATGGGCTACGTGTTGTTGAGCGTCGAGTTCCAGGTGGATGGCTAAACACACGGCCGAAATATCGTCCTCCTGCCGTTTGGAAATTTTGTAGGCGCGCATCCACGCGCCGGGTTGCGGGGCGGGCAGTTCCACCCAGGCCAAGAGTTCATCGGCCGCCATGCAGTTTGTCCGGTAGCCGGTGTACAGGTCTTCCAGCGCCAGTTCGCGGGTGGCGATAGCGCCGCCTTGGGCGCGGGCCAGCACCACGCGGGCGTTCAGCGCGATCAGCAACGGCATGCTGTCGCCAATTGGCGAGCCGTTGGCGATGTTGCCGCCCAGCGTGCCGGCGTTGCGCACGGGCAGGCCGGCAAAGCGGTGCCAGAAGCGGCGCAGCGTGGGCCACTGCTGCGCCAGCGCCGCGTAGGCCGCCTCTAAGGTGACCGCCGCGCCTATGCGCAAGCCGCCCTTGACGGTCTCGATGTTGCGCAACTCGGCGACTGCGGTGGTGTCGAGCACGCGCGCAAAGCGCCGGTGTTGCTTGGTGACCCACAGGCCCACGTCCGTGCAACCGGCTACCACTTGCGCTTGCGGGTGCGCGGCGCGCAGTGTCAAAAGCTGCAGCAGGCTGCGCGGCTGCGCGTAGGCGCTGTCTGCGGCTTGCGCGGGTATGGATTGCAAAAGAGCTAGCGTTGCGGGCTCGTCTTGCTGTGGGGCCGGGTAGTTGCCCAGGCTGCAAGCCGCGTCGATGATGGCGCGGTAACCGGTGCAGCGGCACAGGTTGCCGCTCAGGTGTTCTTCGGCCATGGCGCGGTCCACAGTCTGGCCCTGGCGCACCCGGTTCTGGTACAGGCCGAACAGGCTCATCGCAAAACCCGGGGTGCAAAAACCGCACTGGGTCGCGTGCTGTGACAGCAAGGCGGCTTGAACGGGGTGCTGGCTGCCGTCAGCTTGGGTCAAGTCCTGCGCGGTCCAGACCGCCATGCCGTGGGTGGCGTGCGCCATGCGGATGCAGCTGTTGACCGCGCGGTAGCGCAGCGCGCCGTCTTGGGCCTCGCCCAGCACC
>CANIRI010000282.1 GCA_947469815.1 Comamonadaceae bacterium
TACGGCCACATTGCCACCACCTACGACTACCCGGTCATGGTGAACCACCGTTACATCATGTCGCCCTCACCGATTCCGAAGTTTGACAACCCCAAAATGCACATGAATCCAGCGCTGCAGCTGTTTGGTGCTGGCCGCGAAAAACGCATCTATGCGGTGCCGCCTTACACCGCAGTCGAAAGCTTGGCGTTTGAGGACCACCCTTTTGAGATTCAACAATGGCAAGCCGCCTGCGCCCAATGTGGGGCTACCGATTCCTTTTTGGATGAGGTCATCCTCGACGACGCAGGTGGGCGCATGCATGTCTGCTCCGACTCGGATTATTGTCAAACCCGGCAAGACACGAAGGAGCAGGTATGAGCTTGCACATTCGCCAAGCCACGCAGCAAGACCTGCCCAGCGTCTTGCAGTTATACGCCCAACCGAGCATGGACAACGGCAAGGTCTTGTCGCTGCAGGCTGCGACGGTTCACTTCGAACGCTTCAGCGCTTACCCCAACTACCGACTTTTTGTGGCCAGTGAGGCTGCGCAAGAAGGCCCGGTGATCGGCACCTACGCTTTGCTGGTGATGCACAACCTGGCCCATCAGGGCACGCCGTCAGCCATTGTCGAAGATGTGGTGGTCAGCGAATTGCATCAGTCCCAAGGCATTGGCCGCGACATGATGCAGCACGCCATGCGCCAAGCGCGTGAGGCCGGTTGCTACAAACTGGTGCTCTCGTCCAATCAAAAGCGCGAACGTGCACATACCTTTTACGAGTCTTTGGGCTTTGTGCGCCATGGCTACAGTTTTCAGATCGAGATGTGACATGCCGACCCATGACAATTTTCCACCTTTGCTGCGTGTACGCGGATTGGGCAAACGTTACGGGGACCGTGTGGCACTGCAAGATGCCAGCTTTGAGTTGTGGCCCGGTGAGGTCATGGCGGTGGTGGGCGAGTCGGGCTCTGGCAAAACGACCTTGCTCAATGCCATTGCCGCGCGCGCACAACCTGACACAGGGCAAGTTGAATTTCTGGATCGACAAGGGTCCATGCAGGATGTGTACGCCATGTCCGAGGCACAACAACGTTTGCTGGCCCGCACCGACTGGGGCTTTGTGCATCAAAACGCAGCCGATGGCTTGCGCATGGATGTCTCCGCCGGGGCCAATGTGGGCGAGCGTTTGATGGGCTTGGGTGAGCGGCACTATGGGCGCTTGCGCAGCACGGCGCAGGACTGGCTGCAGCGGGTCGAAATCGATGTCACGCGCATCGACGACACGCCGCGCACTTTTTCGGGAGGGATGCGCCAGCGCTTGCAAATTGCCCGCAATTTGGTGACAAGCCCTCGCTTGGTATTCATGGACGAGCCCACTTCGGGCTTGGATGTTTCGGTGCAAGCACGGCTTCTGGACATGCTGCGGCAACTCACGCGGCAAATGCAACTGGCGGTGGTGATCGTGACCCATGACCTGGCGGTGGCCCGCTTGCTGGCGCACCGCATGATGGTGATGCAGCGCGGTTGCGTGGTTGAAGCGGGTCTGACAGACCAAGTGTTGGACGACCCGCAACACCCCTACACCCAGTTGCTGGTGTCTTCTGTGTTGCAAGCTTGAAGCCGAGGTCACCATGATGCTGCAAATGAAACAGGTGTCCAAGCAATTCACGCTGCACAACCAACACGGGGCCCAACTGCAGGTGCTCCACAACGTCAACTTGTCGGTGGCTGAGGGCGAGTGCGTGGTGCTCGACGGCCCATCAGGCATGGGCAAGAGCACTTTGCTGAAACTCATTTACGCCAACTACCGTGCCAGCAGTGGTCTCATTCAAGTCACACAGCCCGATGGTCACATTTTGGAATTGACGCAGGCTGCTGCGCGCGATGTGATCCGCATGCGCCGCGACACCGTGGGGTATGTGAGTCAGTTTTTGCGGGTGATTCCGCGCGTTTCAGCACTCGATGTGGTGGCCGACTCTTTGCTGGACGATGCCCTTGACCAGCCCGAGGCCTTGGAGGCTGCGCGCGAGCAGGCGAGGGTGTGGCTGAGCCGGCTGCGAATTCCCGAGCGTTTGTGGCCTCTGCCGCCGGCCACCTTTTCAGGCGGCGAGCAGCAGCGCGTCAACATTGCCCGCAACATGATCAAGCCGCGACCTTTGTTGTTGCTGGACGAACCCACCGCCTCTTTGGATGCGGCCAACACCCAAACAGTGATCGACTTGATCCACGAAGCGGTAGCCCGCGGTACCGCCTTGGTGGGTATCTTTCACGATGCCCATGTGGGCGATGCAGTGGCTACTCGACGCATCGATGTGACGCAATTCAGGACCTCGCCATGAACATGATTTTCAAAAATGCCCAACTGGTGCTGCCGCATGAAGTGGTGCAAGGCAGTGTGGCCGTGCACGAAGGACGCATCACATCGGTTGACCAAGGCCCTGCGCTGCATGTACATGGTTGGGATGTGCAGGGCGACTACCTGATGCCGGGTTTTGTCGAAATGCACACTGACAATTTTGAGCGCCACTTGATGCCCCGGCCCAAAGTGCAATGGGCTGAAATGCCGGCCTTGCTTGCGCATGACGCCGAGGTGGCCGCATCAGGCATCACCACGGTTTTTGACGCCTTGGGGGTGGGTGATGCCGACCCCGACAGCTTGCGCGGGAGCACCTGGGATACGGTGCTCCAAGCGCTGGACTTTGCCCACACAGCACATTTGCTGCGTGCCGATCACCATGTGCATGTGCGCTGCGAATTGCCCGCGCCCAACACCATCGATTTGTTTCAGCCGTTTCATGAGCACCCTCGCTTGTCCTTGATTTCCTTGATGGACCATACGCCCGGCCAGCGTCAATGGGAAAACATCGAGGTGGCCCGCGTGTATTACACCGGCAAAAAAGGATGGTCGAATGAAAAGTTCGAGCGCCAAGTTTTGCATGCTGCCGAATTGCAAGCGCGTTACGCCGCACCGCACCGGGCTTATTTTGTGAATTATTGCCATGCCAACCGCATTGCCCTGGCCAGCCATGACGACACCACCGCGGCGCATGTCCAGCAAGCGCATGCCGAAGGCGCCAGCATGTCGGAGTTTCCAACCACGCTGTTGGCCGCGCAAACTGCCCACAACAATGGCTTATTGACCGTGATGGGCGGTCCCAATGTGGTACGCGGTGGTTCGCACTCGGGCAACGTCTCAGCAGCGGCCTTGGCCCAACAAGGTTTGCTCGACATCTTGTCGTCAGACTACGTGCCCGGTAGCTTGCTGAGCGCCGTGGTGCGCTTGGTAGACGAGGGCATTTACAGCTTGCCTCAAGCCGTGGCCACAGTCACCCATAACCCGGCCATGGCGACAGGCCTGAAAGACCGCGGGCAAATTGCCATCGGACAGCGGGCTGATTTGATTCAGGTGCGTCTCGTTGACTTACCGCAGGGCGGACGACAGGGTGTTGTGCGGGCTGTCTGGCGTGAAGGTGAGCGGGTGATTTAACCGCTCAATGACATCCAAAATTCCCGCTTTTGTCAAACTTTTGTCACACAAAATGCGCACACTTTGCCTGAACAAATA
>CANIRI010000283.1 GCA_947469815.1 Comamonadaceae bacterium
GTGGTGGCGATCGCCATTGCCGTTCTCCTCAATGGCGTGGTGGTGGCGCTGGAGCGCTATGTGCTGCACCGCTACGCGCTGGCCGGCGTTTGAAACAAACCACCATTTTTTAGAAAGACTGCTATGCCTATCAGCCCCAGCCATACCGCCGACAGCGACCACAGTGAAGAGGGCCACGCTGGACACAAGGTCAGTGTGCGCGACCGCGTGTTTGCGCAGTTGCGCGAGGTGGCGCTGCCCGACAGTCGCTTCCATTACGACTTTGGCGAATTCATTGCCGACTTTCAGGGCAGCAGCGCGGCCACCGACCGGCTCATGGCGCACCGCTTTTACCAACAGGCGCGCTGCATTTTCATCACCCCCGACAACTGCCTGGAAGAGCTGCGCTACCGCACCCTGTGCGATGGCAAATTGATTTTGATGACCACCTATTCCATCAAGCGCGGGTTTTGGTTGCTGGACCCGGCCACGATTGCCAAGGACCGCTACTGGCACGCCGCCACGCTGGACGGCATGGAGCGCCATGGCCGGCCCGTGAGTCTGGCCGACATACGGGCCCACTTGCCCGCGCTGGACTACATGATCACCGGCACCGGTGCCATCAACGAAGAGGGCGTGCGCTTTGGCAAAGGCCATGGCTTTTTTGACGCCGAATGGGGCATGCTCTACCGCATCGGCACCATTTCGTCGGCCACGCCCACCGCCGCGCTGGTGCATGATTGCCAGTTGCTGACCGAGACCCTGCACCCGGAAATTTTTGACACCGTGGCCGACGCCATCTTCACGCCCACCCGCACCATCGAAGTGTCCAACCCGCACAAGCCGCGCTGCGGCATCGTCTGGGATTTACTGGACCCGCACATGCTGGCGACCATCCCGCCCCTGCAAGAGCTGCAGGCCATGGAATCCGCCTTGCCCGCACTGGCATGAGGCAGCCCGAACCGGTGCGCATCCACCCGGTGGATTACCGCGCTGCGCAGGACGCGGCCGATGTGCGCGCCATGCTCGATCTGTATGCCCGTGACCCCATGGGTGGGGGCGAGGCGCTGGATGCCGATGTGCTGGGCCGTCTGTGCGGCGATCTCGCAGCCCGGGCAGACGCTTTCAGCTTCCTCGCGTACGTGGATACGCCGCATTCGCAGGCTGTGGGCTTGATCAACTGCTTCGAGGGTTATTCCACCTTCAAGGCTCGGCCGCTGCTCAATATCCACGACATCGTGGTCCACCCCGATTACCGTGGGGCTGGAGTCGGCCAGGCTTTGCTGGGCGCGGCGCACGATCTGGCACGCGCGCGCGGCTGTTGCAAGCTCACGCTGGAAGTGCTCAGCGGTAATGCGCTTGCCATGCGCAGTTACGCGCGCTTTGGCTTTGCCAACTACCAGCTGGACCCGGCGGCGGGGCAGGCGGTGTTGATGCAAAAGTGGCTTTGAAGAAAATGACTGCGCTCTGATATAGATCAAAGCGGGTGTGTCTACCGGCTTGTAACTTGGGACTGTCGCTTACCGCCTGGCAAGCGCGTTCATCCGACCAGGACCCGCTATGACACGGACGCCAACCACCCACTATTGCCAAAAACGCGAAGCCTTCATCACGTTCTCACAGACCTTGCGCAGCTGCATCACTACCAACCAGTGTTACAGCGACGACCCGTGTCCCCATACGCAGGATTTCCAGGCAGGGCCTTGCACGCAGACCACCCGCGAAGTGGTCGAAAATCCCGCGCCCTTAGAGGGCCAGTAGTTCCTTGGCCGCAAGCCGAAATTGGACCGCTTGAAAGGGCTTTTGAATCACACGGCCTTTATCGAACATCCGCTGCTCGAAAGCCATGTCTTCTTCGGTCACAGAGCCGGCCGTGATGAACAAGAAACGGTCTTCGTATGCACCGCGGCGGCACATCTCGGCAAAAAACACCTTGCCACTCATGTGCGGCATCATGAGGTCGCTCACTACCAGGTCAAATTGCTGACCTGCGTCAATGTGCCGTAGCGCATCGCGGGCATCGGAACAGCTGGTAACGTCAAAATCCTGTTGAAAAATTTTGGAGACCAGCGCCAGAATCAGCGCGTTGTCATCGACCACCAGAAGCTTGGGTTTGCGTTGGGGCGCCAGGGGCGGTGTAGGCGGCGGCCCCGCTGCTTTGTCGCTTGAAACGGTTACCTTCAAAAAGGGTATCTGCATATGGACCGTTGTCCCCACGCCGATTTCAGACTGGACGTCAATGGCGCCACCCACCTCGGTCAGTATCCGGCGTGAAATGGCCAGCCCCAAGCCCGTGCCGCCCTGGCGCCGGCTCTTGGTGTAGAACGGCGTCCAGATGCGTTCCAGATCTTCGCGTGCAATGCCTGCACCGTTGTCTTTGATGTCGATGTGGACGCAATCCCCCGCCTCCTGCGTGGTGAGTTCAATGTGGTTTTTGCTCAGGTCGTTGTCGCTAAAGGCCCGCGCGGAATTGCTCAAAATATTCAGAATCACCTGCGACATCCGCGTCGAGGAAAGTGGAACCCGCGCGCTGCTGTTGAGCTGCAGTTTCAGGGTGGCGCGGTGTTTGAGGTCGGCCATCACCATGCGCGATGCGATACGAATCACCTCGCAGGGGTCGCTGGCTTGCTCATGCTCGCCCCGGCTGCTGATGGCTTTCAGGTCGGACACGATCTCCCGCACATAGCCCGCACCGGTCAGCGCCGCGTCAATGAGTTCATGGGCTTCGCGGTTCTG
Source organism: Comamonadaceae bacterium (assembly GCA_947469815.1). Taxonomy (GTDB): domain Bacteria; phylum Pseudomonadota; class Gammaproteobacteria; order Burkholderiales; family Burkholderiaceae_C; genus Allorhodoferax. Next base: position 2,716 of record CANIRI010000283.1, read on the forward strand.
GGTCCATTGCGCCTGTGTGAGTCCCTTGAGCATCTCCAGATTTCCCAGCACATAGGTCAACGGATTGTTGATTTCATGCGCCACGCCCGCCGCCAGCGTGCCAATTGATGACAGGTGCGAGGACAGCTGGATTTGTGCGTCGCGCTCCCGGATGTCCTTGTCCGCCTGCACCCGGTCTGAGATATCGCGGAACACGCCCAGGATGCGGGTCTTGCCCTCAATCTCCAGCAGGCTGGAGCTGATTTCGGCGGGAACCACTTCGCCATTCATACGCAGAATCGGAACCTGGATCGTGGCGCGCTTGTTTTTCATCAGCGCTGCAATATGGTCGGTAAAGGCCTGCCGGGCCTCTTCGCTGAGAGCAGGCGGATGCAGCTCTGTTTGGTGCGAGCCCACGAGCTGGGAGATCGACTTGCCCCACAAGCGCTCGGAGGGCTGGTTGGCTTCGAGGATGAGCCCGGTTTCGATATCGGCAAGAACCGCGGCGTCGTTCATGTGGTGAAACAGCAGGTCAAAACGCTTCTGCGTGTTTTCCAGTTTTTGTTCGACCCGCTGCATCAGGGTGCGGTCGCTCAAGCTGCCAACCAGAAGAACTGGTGTGCCGTCCTGGTTGCGCAAGGCCATGCCGTTGGCAACGTACGTGCCGTATGTGCCATCGGCGCGCTGCATCCGCATCTCAATATCGCGGTAGGGCGCATGGTGTAAAAAATGGTTATCGGTGGCCTGCTTGACGCGGTCCTTGTCCAAGGGGTGTATCAGCGCGCTGAATGCGCACATGGTCTTGGGTGCGCCGTGCGGTTCCAGGCCCATCAGTTCA
>CANIRI010000284.1 GCA_947469815.1 Comamonadaceae bacterium
AAGTCGGCAATGGCGCGAAAGCCCTGATTGGATGCCGTATCCATGTCGCCAGCGACCGCTGTTTCGGCCACCAAAAAAGGCGCGTACTGGCGCAACTCAAATGCGCCCTCGGTGAGGTGCGCGGTGAACTTCGGTTCTTCAGTGGCCATGGCAGGAGCACCGTAGCTTGCGCAGGCCAGAGCCAGCGCCGCAACAAAAGAGAAAAGGCCTTGAGGCCGGCTGGTGATAGGCATATGCAATTTTTGATTCCTCAGCTGCTGTTGCGCTGCATGCTAAGCCCTAGCGGGGCCCGGCGAAAATGCGCACATGAAAGCCACACGACCCATGCCCTTACAAGTTTGGAACTTGATGCGAGCCGGCTTGTTTCTACTGTTGTGTGCCGCACTCAGCCCAACGCGCGCGCATTTGATGTCCGCAGGCCACGGCGTGATCACGCTGCAGGAGCGCTCAGCGCTGGTGATGCTGGCGATTCCGGTGGACGCGATTCCCGCATTGGCGTCCGATGCCAAAAGCCACAACGACCGCGCACTGCAAGCCAGCGACATCCAGGCGCGCAGGGCCCAGGTCTTGGCCGAATTGCGCAAGGGTCTGGTTTTGCAGGCCGACGGCCAAGACGCGCAAATCACCGTGGAAGACCTCATCGTCTCGTCCCAGCCCGACCCGGCGGGCCACGGCATCAGCCAGGTGGAATGGCTCATCCAAGTCCAATGGCCGCAGGCCTCCAGTCCAGTGCAGCGCCTGTACCTGGCCTTGTCCATTTTTCCGCCCCAAGCGCCTGCCGACTTTGCGTACACCGTGCAAATCAGCCAGCCTGCGCGGGCTTACAGCGAGGCGGTGCTGATCAGCCCCGCACAACCCGCCTACACCTTTCTGACCGAAAGGCCAGCGCAAACCTGGACGGCATTCGCACAGGGTTGGGCCAGCTTCTGGCATCACACGGCCTTGGCTTTGCTGGTGCTGGCCGCGCTGGCCACGCAGGCAACGTTGCGCCGGGCAGGCATCCGCGCGGCGGCTTTGGTGGCCGGGTCCTTCGCAGCGGGGTGGGCGCTGCAACGCATGGTCTGGGACATCCCCGACGCCTGGGGTCATATGGCTGCGGCCGGCGCGCTGGTGGTTTTGTGCGGGGCTTGGTTCACCCAAGCGGCCGGGCTGGGCCCGATACGCGCGGTGGCGTTTGGCCTGTCTTTGGCATTGCTGGGCGCGGCCCTGCCGCCGCTCGGTTTTGATACGCCACACGTCAACTGGGCGGCGCTGGGGCACGCCGCCGCCCTATTGGCCCTGCTGCTCCCGGCCGGGGTGCTGCTGCGCTTGCAGTATTCTTGGCAGCGGAAAGCCGCGGCCGTTGGGTTTGCTGCAGGCTGGTTTGTATTGGTCACACACGCTTTGGCTGTGGCCGCATGAAACACAAAGAGGGCACATGATCCACACACGCGACGCAGCCATATTGGGACTGATGCTGGCCATCGGCGCAGGCACAGCGGTATTCAACTGGCAACCGGTGCAGGCCCAATCGGGCGGCGACAAGCCGGTCAACACCAGCGCGGTGGATTGCAATGTGCAAAGCAATGTGCCCAGCCCCAGCCTGCCGGGCATGAACAGCGAAGTCCGCATGGAATGCAGCGGCAGCCAGCGCAGCATGACGGCCAACAGCATTCCCAACCACATCGTGGGCAACTTTCCCGGCCCCGGCAACCCCAACCGCATCAGCGCACAAAACAGCCGCTTTTCGATGCCTTTGAGCGCGCGGGTAGTGCGCGACAAAGGCATGTCGGTACACGTACCCGGCTATGCGCGCAACGGCATCATGCTGGAGCCGCAGACCGAAGAGGTTTTTGGCGGCGTGGGCATGGGCCGCGAAGGCTGGCGCTACGAAGCCATTCAGACGGTTTACAACCTGGGGCTGGACATGAACCTGGCCCATGTGCAACCCACCGGCAATTACCACTACCACGGACTGCCGTCCGAATACATCAAGCTGCTCAACCAGGGCGAGCAAATGACGCTGATGGCCTGGGCCTCTGACGGCTTTCCGATTTACGCGCGCTACGGCTACAACAACGCCATGAACGCGGCCAGCGGCGTCAAGGTGGTGCGCCCCAACTTCCGCCTGAAGACGCCGGAGGAATTGCAAGCCACCCAGGTCAGCGGCCAACCACGCCCCGGTTTCGATAGTGGCGAGACCCGCCGCAAAAGCCAGATCAACAGCCTGCCCCAGGGCGTTTTTGTGCAGGACTGGGTCTATGACAGCAGCCTGGGCGGCGATCTGGACGAGTGCAACGGGCGTTTTGGCGTGACGCCCGAGTTCCCCCAGGGCATCTACCACTACTACGTCACAGAAGCCTACCCCTATATGCAACGCTGCATCAAAGGTGACGGCAAAGAGCTGCGGACCGGCCCGGGCGGCGGCATGGGTGGTGGTGGGGGTCGCCCGCCCAAAGGTGGGATGTAAAGCGGCGCGCCTGACGACCGCACACAGCTATGGACATCCTCTACCTCCTCATCCCCCTCTCTGTGGTGCTGGTTTTCTGCATCCTCGGCGGGCTGTGGTGGGCCATTGACCGGGGGCAGTTCGACGAACTCGAAGGCGAAGCGGCGCGCATTCTCGACCAGCCCTAGGGGGCGTACAACCGGCCTGTTCATCCAAATCGGCCAAATCGGCCATTCATTGACTTAAGTCAACAAGGCTTCGCGCCACCCAATTGATACTGCAAACAGCCATTTTTTGGGGGTTTGCGTGTGAATTTTTCCAACCAGAATGCGCCTGTCTATAACGACACGGTAGTCCGACAATTTGCGTTCATGACGGTGGTGTGGGGGGTGGTCGGCATGCTGGTCGGCCTGATCATCGCCGCAGAGCTGACCTGGCCCGAGATCAGCATGGGCATCCCCTGGCTCAGCTACGGGCGGCTGCGGCCCCTGCACACCAACGCGGTGATTTTTGCGTTTGGCGGCTGCGGTCTGTTCACCTCGGCCTACTACGTCGCCCAGCGCACCTGCCAGGTGCGGCTCTTCAGCGACAAACTGGCTGCATTCACTTTCTGGGGCTGGCAGGCAGTCATTCTGGCCGCGGCGATCTCGCTCCCGCTGGGCTACACCCAAGGCAAGGAATACGCGGAGCTGGAGTGGCCGATTGACATTCTGATCACCCTGGTGTGGGTCAGTTTTGCGGTGGTATTTTTCGGCACCCTGGGCACGCGCAAGGTGCGCCATATTTACGTAGCCAACTGGTTTTTCGGGGCCTTCATCCTCGCAGTCGCCCTGTTGCATCTGGTCAACAGCGCGGCCATTCCTGCGGGTTGGATGAAGTCCTACTCGGCTTATGCCGGTGTGCAAGACGCCATGGTGCAGTGGTGGTACGGGCACAACGCCGTGGGCTTTTTTCTGACCGCTGGTTTTCTGGGAATGATGTACTACTTCATCCCCAAGCAGGCCGGGCGACCGGTCTACAGCTACCGCCTGTCCATCGTCCA
>CANIRI010000285.1 GCA_947469815.1 Comamonadaceae bacterium
AGGCTGAGATCGGTGACCTGCGCGAAGGCCTGGACATGGTCGAAGACCGCGCCCGCAGCGAACTGGGTATGGTCAAGCCCAACGAAATCCTGGTGCAAATCGCCAAATAAACCCTGCTGATGCGGGCCCTTGCGGCCCGCTATCGCGCCCGTCTCAGTGCGCTACCTGGCCGCCGGTGACAGATTGGGTAGGGGGCACAAACAGTTGCGCGGTGTCAATCGCGTCAAACGGGTATTGCACCCCGCAAAACTCGCACGCCACTTCAATGCCACCCCGCTCGGCCAGAATGCTCTGCGCCTCTTCCTGCCCCAGCCCTTGGATCATGCGACCCACCCGCTCGCGGCTGCAGCGGCAGGCGAAATGCGGTTGGCGCGCCTGCGGGGCCGGCTCAAAGAGGATGAGGTTCTCTTCCCAAAACAGGCGACGCAAAATCGTGGGGGCGTCCAGGCTCAGCAGTTCGTCTTGCTTCAAACTCGAGGCCAGTATCGCAATGCGTTGGTAGTGTTCGTTCAGGCCGATTTCATCTTCGTTTTCGCGGCTCACCAGGCTGCCGGCCAGGTTGGCCGTTCCTTGTACGGGCAGGCGTTGGATCAATAAACCGGCGGCAAGGTTTTCATTGGCGGCGAGCACCAGCGTGGTGTCCAGTTGCTCGCTTTGCAGCATGTAATGTTCCAACACTTCGCTGATGCGCCGGATAGGGCGGCGGGCATCGTCAAACAGCGGCACCACGCCCTGGTAGGGCTGCTGTCCGGGAAACTTGGTTTGCGGATCCAGGGTGATGGCGCAACGGCCCTCGTTGTGCGCATTCACCATGGCATCGAGTTGCGCATCCGGCGCAACCTCGGCCATCACAGTAGCAGTGGCGCGAATGGCCAGGTCGGATTGGACTTCCACCACCGCCAGTTTGACCGGGCCATCGCCCATGATTTGCAGCGTGAGCGCACCGTCGAACTTGATATTGGCCTGCATCAGCGCGCCCGCAGCCACCATCTCGCCCAGCATCTGTGCGACCGGGGCAGGGTAGGGGCCGTGTTCGCTGTTGGATGCGCGCCGGCGCAGAATTTCCTGCCACGCATCCGTCACCCGCACCAGGATGCCGCGCACCGGCAGACCCTCGAACACAAAGGAATGAACGTCGGACATCTCAGGCGATTTTGGACAGACCGGTGCGAAAGCGCTGGGCGTTTTCGACGTAATGCAAGGCGTTCTGGCGGAACATCTCGATCTGCTCGGGTGTGACATCGCGCACCACCTTGGCGGGCGAGCCCATGATCATGCTGCCGTCGGGAAACTCTTTGCGCTCGGTTACCAGCGAGCCGGCACCCACCAGGCAGTTTTTGCCGATCTTGGCGTCGTTCAGGATGATGGCTCCGATGCCGATGAACGCGCCGTCGCCAATGGTGCAGCCGTGCAGCATCGCCATATGGCCCACCGTCACGCCTTCGCCGATGTGCAAGGGTTTGCCGGCATCGGCGTGCAGCACGCTGCCGTCCTGGATGTTGGTGTCGCGGCCTATCGTGATGCTGGAGGAGTCACCACGCGCGACCACGCCGAACCACAGGCTGGCCCCTTCGCCCAGACGCACATCGCCCACCACCTGCGCGTTGTCGGCGACCCAAGCCGTATCGGCAAGCGCGGGGGAAATCTGGTCGAGTTCATAGAGTGCCATGGTGCGCTGCTTTCATTCACGGGAAGGTTACATGAGGAACCTAGAATTGTAGGTATGGAACTCCGCCGCGCCGCCTTGGCCGCTTTCACCGCCCGCCAGCCGCTGGAGAAAGTGCAAGCCGTGCAGGCCTTGTGGGCGCAAGAGGCCTCGGCCAGCGTGGATCCATCGACCCATTACGCGCAAGACCCGGCACCGGGACGCCCCGATGCGCCCGTGCTGCTGGAGCCCGATGCCGTGCCCCGGCGCAGCCCCTTCACCCCCGAAGGCCATGCCGCCTTGATGCACGCGATTGCCCACATTGAATTCAACGCCATCAACCTCGCACTCGATGCGGTCTGGCGTTTCGCCGATATGCCAACGCCTTACTACCGCGATTGGCTGCAAGTTGCTGCCGAGGAAAGCCAGCACTTCATGCTGCTGCACGCGCATTTGCAAACACTGGGCTACGCCTACGGGGACTTTGGCGCGCACGACGGCTTGTGGACCATCTGCCATGACACCCGCGATGATGTGCTGGCCCGCATGGCCCTGGTACCGCGCACCCTGGAGGCGCGGGGACTCGACGCAACGCCCCTCATCCAGGCCCGCTTGCGCCGCGTGGGTACGCCTGCTGCGCAGGCTGCGGTGGAGATTCTGGACACCATCCTGCGCGAGGAAGTCGGCCATGTGGCCATCGGCAACCGCTGGTTCCACTGGGTGTGTAAGCGCGATGGGCAGGACCCGCTGGCCGTGTACCCGCTGCTGGCCCAGCGCTACCGCGCACCCCGGCTCAAACCGCCGTTCAATCTGGGTGCGCGCCGCGCGGCGGGGTTTGACGAGGCGGAGTTGCAGGCGCTCGCCGCTTTGTGACCAAAGCCGCTCCATGATCAAGACCAGCGCCTTGCAGTTTGCCTATCCCGGCGCTGCGCCTCTGCATTTCCCGGATGTGGATGTCCCGCAGGGCGCGACGCTCTTGCTGCGGGGCCCCTCTGGCAGCGGCAAGTCGACCTGGCTGGCCTTGGTGGCGGCGCTGGTGCCGCCAAGTGCCGGCGTGCTGGAAGTGGCGGGACAAAACCTGACAGCGCTGAGCCGTGTGCACGCCGACGCCTGGCGCGCCCGCACGCTCGGGTTCCTGCCGCAAAAACTGCACATGAGCGCTGCGCTGACCGTGGCGCAGAACCTGGGCCTGGCGTTTTGGGCGGGGGGCGTGGCGCAGGACCGCCGCCGTATCGATGCCGCGCTGGCTGCGGTCGGTGTGGCGGAACTTGCCGACCGCCTGCCCGCGCAGTTGTCGGGCGGGCAGGCGCAGCGGGTGGCATTGGCCCGCGCGGTGCTGATGCAGCCCCGGGTGATTGCCGCCGACGAGCCGACCGCCAGCTTGGACGACGATGCGGCGCGCGAGGGCCTGCAGCTGCTGCACAGCACCGCGCAGCGTTACGGGGCAACCCTTGTGATTGCCACCCACGATGCGCGGGTCGGGGACTTTTTCGCGGGCGCTGCTGCGGGTGTTCCCGGGCATGTCCAGACCCTGCGCCTGGCGCGCTTACAGCAGCCGGAGACGTCGGCATGAACACGCCCGGATTGGCCTGGCGCTACCTCTGGTCACGGCCTTTGTCGGCGGTCTTGAACGTGCTGCTGCTGGCGCTGGGGCTGGCGTCTATCACGTTTTTGCTGCTGGTTGCCAACCAGGTGGAGCGTGCTTTTAACCGCGACCTGGCTGGTATCGATGTGGTGGTGGGTGCCAAGGGCAGCCCGATGCAACTCATTCTGTCCGGGGTGCTCCACCTGGAT
>CANIRI010000286.1 GCA_947469815.1 Comamonadaceae bacterium
ATCAGCGCATCAAAAATGTCGATCTCGTAGTTGCTGTGAACATGCTGCAAGATGGCGGCAAGACGTTCCAGACCCATGCCGGTGTCCACGCAAGGGGCGGGCAGCGGCGTGACGGCACCGGTCTCGTCCATGTTGAACTGCATGAACACGTTGTTCCAGATCTCGATGAAGCGGTCACCGTCTTCATCAGGGCTGCCGGGTGGGCCGCCGGGAATATGGTCGCCGTGGTCATAGAAAATTTCAGAACACGGGCCACAAGGGCCGGTGTCGGCCATCATCCAGAAGTTATCAGACTTGTAGCGGCCGCCTTTGTTGTCGCCGATGCGGATGATGCGAGTTTCTTTCACGATGCGCTCAGGCGTCCAACCCGCCTTGACAAAAATACCTTCCCAAATGGCATAGGCCTCATCGTCTTCCATGTACACCGTGGCATACAGCTTGTCGGCGGGCAACTTGTAGACCTGAGTCAAAAGTTCCCATGCCCACTCCAAAGACTCGCGCTTGAAGTAGTCGCCAAAAGACCAGTTGCCCAGCATCTCAAAAAAGGTATGGTGGCGTGCGGTGTAACCCACGTTTTCCAAATCGTTGTGCTTTCCACCGGCACGCAAACAGGCTTGCACAGACGCGGCGCGCACATACGATCGCTTGTCCGAGCCCAGAAACACGTCTTTGAACTGAACCATGCCCGAGTTGGTGAACATGAGCGTCGGGTCATTGCCTGGCACCAGAGGACTCGACGCCACCACGGTGTGACCTTTGGACGCAAAAAAGTCCAGAAAGGTCTTGCGAATGTCGGCGACTGAAATGACGGCTTGGCTCATGGTGTGTTTCGCTGGGGAAGCTGTAGGGAGGTGCAACCGAACATTATAAGTTTGTGCCTCTGGGCCTCGTTTCACTGCTCATTCCCCTTGGGCGGCAGCTTTTACACACTGGCCGCCACGGCACTCGGCTGCGTTCGTGTCCCCCGGCCTTCGGCCTCCTCCTTGACCTGACTGCGCCGAGCGCCAGGGCGTCCAGCGTGCACCTGCACGGTTGGACAATGTGAATTAAGGCAACTTCGTGCGCCAAAAATAGTTGACAAGGGCCATGGTGTGGATGCTGGAGCGAAGTCAAGGGGAGCCCGCAGGTCGGAGGACATGAGCGTAAGCATCTGCGCCGTTGCCCTGGGCTGCCCATGAGCAAGGGTCTTGAATTGACGTCTGAAAAATTGAAGAGCTAGCGTAAAAGGACCAGTCTGCGCTAAGCTTCAATCCATGGCGCAATTTTTGTTAGCATCTTAAATAATCAAGGACATCCCATGGACATGAAAACATCACCCCTCGCCCTGCTGAACGACCCCAGCCTGCTCAAAACCGACGCCTTGATCAACGGCAAATGGGTGGCCGGCTCCAACCGATTTGACATCACCGACCCCGCTACCGGCGCGGTGCTGGCGAATGTGGCCAACCTGGGACCGGCCGAAGCCGAGCAAGCCATTGCCGCCGCCAACGCCGCCTGGCCAGCCTGGAAAGCCAAGACCGCCAAGGAGCGCAGCATTATTTTGCGCAAGTGGTACGACTTGCTGATGGCCAACCAGGACGACCTGGGCCGCATCATGACCGCCGAGCAAGGCAAGCCCCTGGCCGAAGCCAAAGGCGAAGTCGCCTACGGCGCCAGCTTTGTCGAATGGTTTGCCGAAGAAGCCAAACGCATCAACGGCGAGACCCTGCCGCAGTTCGACAACACACGCCGTTTGATGGTGCTCAAGCAAGCTATTGGTGTCTGCGCCGCCATCACGCCTTGGAACTTTCCGCTGGCGATGATCACCCGCAAAGTGGCGCCCGCCTTGGCCGCCGGTTGCCCGGTGATCATCAAGCCGGCCGAACTCACACCGCTCACCGCGCTGGCTGCGGCCGAGTTGGCCATGCGGGCGGGCATTCCACCTGGTGTGTTGAACATGATCACCGCCGACAGCGACAACTCGATCGCCGTGGGCAAGGTGCTGTGCGCCAGCGATGTGGTGCGCCACATCAGCTTCACAGGTTCCACCGAAGTGGGCCGCATACTGATGGCGCAGTCCGCGCCCACCGTCAAAAAAATGTCGTTGGAACTGGGCGGCAACGCGCCCTTCATCGTGTTTGAAGACGCGGACATCGACAGCGCTGTCGAAGGTGCTTTTGCCAGCAAATACCGCAACGCCGGCCAAACCTGCGTCTGCACCAACCGTTTTTACGTGCAAGAGGGTGTGTACGAGGAGTTTGTGAAAAAGTTCGCTGCCAAGGTGCACACCGCCAAAGTGGGCAACGGCTTTGAAGACGGGGTGAACCAAGGCCCTTTGATCGAAGAGGCGGCACTGGTCAAAGTGCAGCGCCATGTGGATGACGCCGTGGCCAAGGGCGCTCGGGTGCTGGTCGGTGGCAAGCGCTTGAGCATGGGCTCAGGCCAGTTCTTTGAACCCACCGTGGTGGCCGACGCCACACCCGACATGCTGTGCGCCAAAGAAGAAACATTCGGCCCCTTTGCACCCATCTTCAAATTCAAGACGGAGCAAGAAGCGATTGATGCCGCCAACGACACCGAGTTTGGACTGGCCAGCTACTTTTACAGCCGCGACGTGGGCCGCATCTTCCGCGTGAGCGAAGCGCTGGAGTACGGCATGGTGGGCATCAACGTGGGCATTTTGGCGACCGAGCATGTGCCGTTTGGTGGCGTCAAGCAATCGGGCCTTGGGCGCGAAGGCTCACACCACGGCATGGACGACTATGTGGAAATCAAGTACCTGTGCATGGGTGACATTCACAAGTAATGCCTCGTCACGCCGCCTTGTCTTTCTTCGGTGCAAACCACGCCACATACAGGGCGGGTAAGGCCACCAAAGTGAGCAAGGTGGCGGTGAACAAACCGCAGATCACCACGATCGCCAAGGGCCGCTGGGTTTCCGAGCCAATGTCGTGCGACAGTGCCATAGGCAGCAAGCCCAGCGCCGCCAACATGGCCGTCATCAGCACAGTTCGCAGGCGCTGCATCGAGCCTTCCCGCACCGCATCGACCACGCTCATGCCGGCCGACTGTAACTGCTGGAACACGGAGAGCATCACCACGCCATTGAGCACCGCCTGCCCGCTCAAGGCAATGAAGCCAATCGCCGCGGACACTGACAAGGGAATGGAGAAAATCCAAAGGCCCACAAAGCCACCGATCAGAGCCAAGGGCACATTGACCAAAATCAGACTCGCGGTTTTGAAGGAACCAAAAGCGTCAAAGAGCAGCACAAAAATCAGCAGTAACGAGATAGGCACCACCACCGACAAACGTTGCATGGCGCGCTCTTGGTTTTCGAACTCGCCGGACCAAGTCAAGGCATAGTTGGGTGGAATTTTGACGCTCTTTTCGACACGTGTCTTCATATCACCCACCACCGAACCCATGTCACGGTCTTTGATGAAAATACCGA
>CANIRI010000287.1 GCA_947469815.1 Comamonadaceae bacterium
GGGTGGCCTGTAAAGGTCTCCGGGGAGACTTCGTTGGAACCGGGTTGCTGGAAGCGTTACTTGCTTTTCAGCGCGTTGACTGTGACAGCAGTTGTTGAAAATGTAGTGCGCGGCCCGTCACCCAATATCCCCCGTCCGGGGGATATTTCGCGTTTTTTTCCTTGTTTTGCTGGCATACCAAGGTTCACACGGCTTTTGAATCACCCAAGGGAAGGGTCAGCTCAAAACGGGCACCGCCCTGCGGGTTATTGCTGCAACGGACCGAGCCGCCATGGCGCTCGGCAATGGACTTGACCAAGGCCAACCCCAGACCCACGCCACCACCGGTTTCCGACACACCGGGAAGCCGGTAAAAGGGTTCGAACACACGCTGCTGGTGCTCGGGCGCAACGCCGGGTCCCTGATCCATCACAGCCAGGCGAACGACAGCGGGGCTTTCCTGCAGAGATGGGCGAAGCTCCAGCACCACATCGCCATCGAGCGCGGCGTCGCTCTGGGACGCGCGCCCATGTCGCTGCGCGTTTTCAAGCAAATTGCGCACGGCGCGGCGCAGCAATTTGGGAACGCCCGGAACCCGCAGCACCGCGTCCACACTATCCAGCCGGGCGCCGGTATGCGCGCATTCCTCGGCACACAAGGGCACCAGATCCACCAGCTCTACCGCACCCAGGTCGGCCTCCTTGGCATCGAGCCGGCTGGCGAGCAAAATTTCACCAATCAGCTGATCGAGCTCGCTGATATTGCGCTCCAACTCCTGCCGCAGCCCGTCGCGCTCGCCGCCGCCCTGCAGCAACTCCAGCCCCATGCGCAGGCGCGCAAGAGGCGAACGCAACTCGTGGGACGCATTGGCGAGCAGCGATTTTTGCGATTCCAACAAAGCATCACGCGCCTGCACCAGCGCCTCCAGGCGCTGCGCGGCATCGTTGAAGCGCTGCGCCAAAAATGCGGCTTCATCATCACCCTCCACCGCCGCGCGCACGCCCAGATTGCCGTCACCCCAGGCCTCGACGCTTCTTTGCAGATTCTCCAATCGCCGGGTCAAACGCCGGACCACCGGGTAGGTTCCCAGCGCGACCGCCAAAGCCACCAGGCACAAGGCGGACACATAACCCATCGAACCCATCCAGGGCGGCCGATCCGGGCGCGGTATGTGGACATGTAAAACCTGCCCATCCTCCATTTGCACCAGAAATTCGGGGCCGCGGCCAAACTGCCCGACCGGCAGCGCCCGGTGTTCAAGAGATTCCTCGCCACCCGCTTGCGCAGGGTGGTCCTTGTCGGCATCGGTTTCGGCCAAATGCCAGTTGGACTGGGCAAGTTCAGCCAAGGGGCGCATGGCCGCGGCGCCCACCACGTCGCCTGCGGCATTGCGCAACACCACGTGGCGCACGGGCGGCTCCATGGTCATGCGCCACACCGTTCCCACGGCCAGGGTCAGCACAGCGATCGCCAGCACCACCGCCAGCCAAATCCGGAAATACAGCTTGCGGTGCATGGCTGGCGCCACTCAGTCCTGTTGCCGTGCGAAGGTGTAGCCCACGCCGCGCACGGTCAGGATGCGCTTGGGATTTTTGATGTCGTCCTCGATGGCGGCGCGGATGCGGCCCATGTGGACATCGATAGAGCGGTCAAAGGCTTCGAGTTCGCGCCCGCGTACCGCCTCCATGATCTGGTCCCGTGTGAGCACCCGCCCCGCGCGCTGTGCCAAAGCCACCAGCAAATCGAACTGGTAGGAGGTCAGCACACAGGCGGTACCGCCCAGCGTAATGGTGCGCGCATCACGGTCGATTTCCAGGCGGCCGAATTGCATTTTTCCCTGGATGCCCTCCGCGAGGACCGCGCCCTGCCGCCGCAAAATGGCTTTGATGCGGGCCAGCAACTCGCGCGGCTCAAAGGGTTTGGCCAGGTAGTCGTCGGCACCGATTTCCAAGCCCAGAATCCGGTCCATCGGATCCCCTTTGGCGGTCAGCATCAGCACCGGCACCCGGCCCGGGCCATCGCCCAGGGCCCGGATCGCGCGGCACAGGTCCAGCCCGTCCATGTCGGGCAGCATCAAATCCAGGATCACCAGATCAATCGCCGGGTTAGCACCTTGAAGCGCTGCCAGTCCGCTGCGGCCATCGCCGGCTTTGCTGACGGCGAAATGGTTCTGGTCCAGGTAACTCGACAGCATGGCGCAGAGGCGGGCATCGTCGTCGATGATGAGCAAGCGAGGGATCATGATTCAGTGTAGCGGTCACCCCCCAGCGCAGGCTCCAGATTTGTCAAGCGCATGAAAAGTTGTGTAAAGCCCCGCGCCGCCGCAGGCCCGGGGCTTTAACTGCGGCGCAGCCGCTCGGCCAGCCAGATCAGCGCCAGCACCGGCAGCCCCAGGAAAGCCGTGGCGGTGAAAAATTCCGCATAGCTATGGGCGTCCACGTACTGCCCGGAAAAGCCGGCCAGAAACTTCGGGAACAGCAGCATCAGCGAGCTGAACATGGCGTACTGCGTGGCCGAATACTGCACGTTGGTCAATGAGGACAGATAGGCGATAAAGGCGCTGGTGGCAATGCCGCTGGCCAGGTTGTCGGCGGACACTACGGCAATCAGCGCATGCACATCGTGCCCCTGACCGCCCAGCCAGGCAAATAGCAGATTGCTGGCTGCACTCAACACGGCCCCCAGCATCAAGACCCGCATCACGCCCCAGCGCAGCGCCATCGCCCCACCCGCAAACGCGCCCAGCAGGGTCATCAGCACGCCGTAGATTTTGGTCACCGCCGCCACTTCGTCCTTGGTGTAGCCCATGTCCACATAAAAAGGATTGGCCATGATGCCCATTACCACATCGCTGATCCGGTAGGTGGCGATCAGGGCCAGGATGACCACCGCCTGCGTGCGGTAGCGCCGCACGAAGTCGGCAAAGGGCTCAACCACCGCGCCGCGCAACCAATCCACCAGGTTTTTACTGGGTGCCAGTGGCAGCGCCGCCGGTTCTTTGGAAAACAAGACCGTGGCGACGCCGGGCAGCATGCTCAGCGCCATCGCCAGGTAAGCCATTTGCCAGGGCCCGTGCTGGTATCCGGCCGTATCCGGTGCCTCGGCGCGGGCCGCAATCCACAACGCCCCCGCGCCTGACCAAATCATCGCAATGCGGTAGCCGGTTTGGTAGGTCGCGGCCAGCGCGGCCTGGTGGTCGCTGTCGGCGGACTCAATGCGGAATGCGTCCAGCGCAATGTCTTGCGTGGCCGAGCCCACCGCCACGCCGATCGCGCACCAAACCCCCGGCATCAGCGACTGCTGCGGGTCCGTCAGCGCCATGCCGACCAGCGCGGCCATGATCACCGCCTGCGCCAGCAGCAGCCAGCTGCGCCGGCGTCCCAAGGCCCGCGTCAATATTGGGATAGGCAGCCGGTCGACCATGGGCGACC
>CANIRI010000288.1 GCA_947469815.1 Comamonadaceae bacterium
GCCAAGTCTTTCAAGGTAGGCGCATAACGCTCCATGAAACGCTCGCCCAGGCTGTTGAGCAAAATCGCGCCTTCGCCACGGCAGCCTTCGGTCAGCAGCACGCCCGCGCCGGCCACACCGGTGGGATGGAATTGCCAGAATTCCATGTCTTCCAAGGGAATGCCTGCGCGTGCTGCCATGCCCAGACCATCGCCGGTGTTGATGAATGCATTGGTGGACGCCGCAAAAATCCGTCCTGCGCCGCCGGTGGCCAGCAAGGTGGTCTTGGCTTGCAGGATATGCACGTCACCGGTTTCCATCTCCAGCGCGGTCACGCCGACCACGTCGCCATCGGCGTCACGGATCAGGTCCATGGCCAACCATTCGACAAAGAAATTGGTGTGGGCCTGCACGTTTTGCTGGTACAGGGTGTGCAGCATGGCGTGGCCGGTTCGGTCTGCCGCGGCGCAGGCGCGTTCCACGGCTTTTTCGCCATAGTTGGATGTGTGGCCGCCAAAGGGGCGCTGGTAAATCGTGCCGTCGGGATTGCGGTCAAAGGGCATGCCCATGTGCTCCAGCTCGTACACCACCTTGGGTGCTTCGCGGCACATGAATTCAATGGCGTCCTGGTCGCCCAGCCAATCCGAGCCCTTGATGGTGTCGTAGAAGTGGTAATGCCAGTTGTCATCGTTCATATTGCCCAAGGACGCGCCAATGCCGCCTTGTGCGGCCACCGTGTGCGAGCGGGTGGGGAAGACCTTGGACAGTACAGCCACGTTCAGACCCGCGCGGGCCAGTTGCAGCGAGGCGCGCATGCCGGAGCCGCCCGCGCCAACCACGATGACGTCAAATTTGCGCCGGGGAATCGATGAGGGGAGAGAGGGGTGCATGGATGATCAGCCTTAAACGCGCCACAGAACCTGGATCGCCCATCCTGCACAAGCGACCAACCAGACGATGGTTGCCACCTGCAGCGACAAGCGCAGACCCAGCGGTTTGATGTAGTCCATCCAGATGTCACGCATGCCGACCCAGACGTGGTAGACCAAAGCAATGATCACGGTAAAGGTCAGGGCCTTCATCCATTGCGGCACAAAAATACCGGCCCATGTGGCGTAGCCTATGGGCCCTTTGGAAAAAATCACTTGCAATAAAACGACTGCGGTGAACAGCGCCATCAAAGTCGCTGTGACGCGCTGCGCCAACCAATCCCGCAGGCCGTAGTGGGCCCCGACCACGATGCGCTTGGAGCCAAAATTGACCGACATGTCTTGCTTCCTTGGCTAATCAATACAGGCCGAACAACTTCGCACCCAAAATGGCAGTGAGACCCAGGCTCAGCGCCAGGGTGAAAAGTGCCGAGGAGCGGCCAAACTCTTTGCTGACTGCATGGTTCACGTCCATGTAGACGTGGCGCAGTCCGGCAATCAGGTGGTGCAGATAGGCCCATATCAGGGCCAGCGTGACCAGTTTCACCAGCACGGCGGGCAGCAGCCACAAGCCGTTGTTGAACGCGCTGCTAAAGCGCGCAAAGGAATATTCCGACGAAATCGAGGTGTCAAACATCCAGATGATGAAGGGAAGGAGCACAAACATCAGCGCGCCGCTGATGCGGTGCAGGATCGAAACCCACCCCGCTGGTGGCAAGCGGTAACTGGGCAAATCCCGCAGTGCGTGGATGTTGCGAAATTCCGGTCGGTTTGGGGGTGCAGCAGGGTGGGGATTGGACATGGGTGGCGATCTGGTGTCAGCGGCCGTGGACGTAAACCGCTAAGCCTAGACTAATTCTATTGCAATGCAACAAAATAGACCGTCTGTAAGGTTGGTGTTGGGTTGGCGGGCAGGCAGCGGGTTCAGCCGAGCTCATTGCGGTAGTGGTGGCGGTCGGTCCGGTACAGGGCATGGCGTAGCTCCATGGGCATGTCGTTATAGGTATAGGCGACCCGCTCCACGCTCAGCAGGGGCACATAGGGCCCTGTTTGCAGCAGCTTGCACTGTTCGTTATCGCCCAGTACCGCGCGAATTTCCTCCTGCGCCCGCACCATGCGCATACCAAACTCCGACTCAAACAGCGCGTACATGGGTCCCGGGTAGGCGCGCAAGCGTTCGATATCCAGCCCTTTGAATGGTGCGGCGGGCAGCCAGATGTTTTCCAAAATTGTCGGTATGTCGGCAAATGACAGGACGCGCTGAATTTGCAGGACCGCATCGCCCGTGCGCAATTGCAGCTTGCGCGCGACCTGTGCGCTGGCCCGGGCTTTGTGGCAATCCACAATCTGCCGCTGTGCCGGGCCCTGGCTATCCAGATCGCCCTGTTCCGGGAAAAGGCGCAGAAAACGGTATTGCACCTGCTGTTCGGCGTGGGTCGCGACAAAGGTACCTTTGCCTTGGCGGCGGATCAGCAAATTCTCGGTGGCCAGCTCATCGATGGCTTTGCGAACCGTGCCCTGGCTGACTTTGTAGCGCCCAGCCAGCTCGGTCTCGCTGGGAATGGCGCTGCCCGATTTCCATTCGCCCGCTTGCAAACTTTGGGAAATCAGCGACTTGATTTGTTGGTAGAGCGGGCTGAAGGCTGGGGTTCGGCCAAGCGGCGGGGTCGTTGCCTCTGCCGGGGCCGCTGACCGGGCTGCGGCGGACCGGCTGGTTTTGTCGATACTCATGGGAGCCGCATGATAACCGATGGGGTTGGGCTCTTATATAAGACATAAGACAGCCGTCGCCAGGCCTAAACCTTGCTAAACTCCCCGCCATAGGTCAGCGCGCATCGCAGCCACCTGCGGCTACGGCAAGCGCCGACCGCAAAAAAATGATGTCCAGATCTACAACCCTTAGGAGTTTTCATGCTTAAAAAGCCTGTTCGCGTGGCAGTCACCGGTGCTGCCGGTCAAATCGGTTACGCCATCTTGTTTCGCATTGCATCGGGCGAAATGCTGGGCAAAGACCAGCCCGTGGTCTTGAGTTTGCTTGAGGTGCCAGTCGAAAAAGCCCAGCAGGCATTGCAGGGCGTGATGATGGAACTCGAAGATTGCGCCTTCCCCTTGTTGGCCGGGATGGAGGCGCACAGCGACCCGATGACGGCGTTCAAAGATATCGATTACGCCCTGTTGATCGGCTCGCGTCCCCGTGGCCCCGGCATGGAGCGCGCCGAATTACTGGCCGTCAACGGCGAGATATTCACGGCCCAGGGCAAGGCCTTGAACGCCGTGGCCAGCCGCAACGTCAAAGTGCTGGTGGTCGGCAACCCTGCCAACACCAACGCCTACATCGCCATGAAGAGTGCGCCCGATCTGCCCCGCAGCAACTTCACCGCCATGCTCCGGCTAGACCACAACCGCGCCCTGAGCCAACTTGCCGCGAAGACCGGCAAGCCTGTCGCGGCCATTCAGAAAATGGCGGTCTGGGGCAACCATTCGCCCACCATGTA
>CANIRI010000289.1 GCA_947469815.1 Comamonadaceae bacterium
GATGTTGAGCGTGCCCAACGCGGCATTGTGTACATCGACGAGATCGACAAAATTTCGCGCAAATCCGACAACCCCTCCATCACCCGCGATGTCTCGGGCGAGGGCGTGCAGCAAGCCCTGCTGAAGTTGATCGAAGGAACCATGGCCAGTGTGCCGCCGCAGGGCGGGCGCACGCACCCCAATCAGGATTTTGTGCAGATCGACACCACCAACATCCTGTTCATTTGTGGCGGCGCCTTTTCCGGACTGGAAAAAGTGATTGATAACCGGACGCAATCGTCTGGGATTGGGTTTTCGGCTACGGTAAAAAGCCAGGCGCAGCGCAGTCTGTCGGATGTATTTAAAGAAGTCGAACCGGAAGATTTGATCAAGTTCGGCCTTATTCCCGAGTTGGTCGGACGCATGCCGGTGGTCGCCACCTTGGCGGAGTTGACGGAAGATGCGCTGGTTCAAATCCTGACTGAGCCGAAAAATGCCTTGGTTAAACAGTACGCCAAACTGCTGGCCATGGAAGGCGTGGAGCTCGAAATATTGCCCGATGCGCTGCGTGCGATTGCCAAGCGCGCCTTGGTGCGCAAAACCGGTGCGCGGGGATTGCGCTCTATCGTGGAGCAGTCATTGATTGACACCATGTATGAGCTGCCGGATTCTCAAAACGTGGAGCGTGTCGTGGTCGATGAGAAAACCATTGAAGACAACAAACCGCCCCTGTTGGTTTACCGTGAAATTGCCAAACAGGCCTGAATCGCACCCCTTGCGGCTGATGTGCGCAGGCCTTGCCCTAGCGCATACCTTTTGAACGAAAGATAGACATGTCCGGCCACATACCCTTGCCCCCCCTGCCGATTGAACTGCCGATGTTGCCCCTGCGCGATGTGGTGGTTTTTCCGCACATGGTGATTCCCCTGTTTGTGGGACGCTCGAAAAGCATCAAGGCCCTGGAGGCGGCCATGGAATCCGAACGCCGCATCATGCTGGTGGCCCAAAAGACCGCATCGAAAGACGAGCCTGCCGTGGGCGATATGTTTGATGTGGGTTGTGTATCCACGATTTTGCAGATGCTCAAGCTGCCAGATGGCACGGTGAAAGTGTTGGTGGAGGGGCATCAGCGCGCCCAGGTGAACAAAATAAGCGACCTGGAAACCCACTTCGTGGCGCATCTCACCCCTGTGGAGGCGACCGAGCCGCAAGCCCCGGGTGAAGAGGCGTCGAGTGAGCTGGAAGCACTGCGCCGCGCGGTGATGCAGCAGTTTGACCAATACGTGAAACTGAACAAGAAGATTCCGCCGGAAATTCTTACGTCGATCGTGAGCATTGACGACGCTGGTCGTTTGGCCGACACCATCGCCGCGCATCTCCCGCTGAAGCTGGAGAACAAGCAAGCTGTTTTGGCGTTGTCCGATGTGCAGCAGCGCTTGGAAAACCTGTTTGAGCAAATTGAGCGTGAGGTCGACATCCTGAACGTGGATAAAAAAATCCGCGGAAGGGTCAAGCGGCAGATGGAGAAAAACCAGCGCGATTTTTATTTGAACGAGCAGGTCAAGGCGATCCAGAAAGAGCTGGGCGATGGCGAAGATGGTGCGGATATCGAAGAGATCGAAAAGAAGATCAAGGCCGCCAAAATGCCCGCTGAGGCTTTGAAAAAAGCCGAGGGTGAGCTCAAAAAACTGCGTTTGATGTCGCCCATGTCAGCCGAAGCCACGGTGGTGCGCAATTACATCGACGTGCTGGTTGGCCTGCCCTGGCGCGCCAAAACCAAAATCAAGCACGATCTGGGCAACGCAGAAACGGTTTTGAACCAAGACCATTACGGCCTAGACAAAGTCAAAGACCGGATTTTGGAGTACCTTGCGGTGCAGCAGCGCGTTGACAAGGTGAAGGCGCCTATCTTGTGCCTCGTTGGCCCGCCGGGCGTGGGCAAAACCTCGTTGGGTCAGTCCATTGCCAAGGCAACAGGCCGGAAATACGTGCGCATGGCCCTGGGCGGCATGCGTGACGAGGCCGAAATACGGGGACACCGGCGCACCTACATTGGCGCGATGCCCGGTAAAGTGCTGCAGAGCCTGACCAAGGTGGGTACCCGTAACCCGCTGTTTTTGCTGGACGAAATCGACAAGCTCGGAACCGACTTCCGGGGAGATCCGAGCAGCGCCCTGCTCGAAGTGCTCGACCCTGAGCAAAACCACAAGTTTGGCGACCACTATGTGGAGGTGGACTACGACTTGAGCGACGTGATGTTCGTCGCCACGTCCAACTCCATGAAGATCCCACCGGCCCTGTTGGACCGGATGGAAGTGATCCGCCTCTCGGGCTATACCGAGGACGAGAAGACCAACATCGCCATCACTTATCTGCTTCCTAAGCAGATGAAAAACAACGGCGTGAAGGCCGAAGAGTTGCAAATCGAAGAGTCAGCGGTTCGCGACATCGTGCGCTACTACACCCGTGAAGCAGGTGTTCGTTCGCTAGAGCGGGAACTCTCCAAAATCTGCCGCAAGGTGGTGAAGGGCCTGCTGCTGAAGAAGATGAGCGGCCAAATCGTGGTGACGGCGGATGAACTGAATGAGTTCCTGGGCGTTCGCAAATACACCTATGGGCGGGCTGAAGACCAGAACCAGGTAGGACAGGTTTGCGGTCTCGCGTGGACCGAGGTCGGTGGTGATTTGTTGACCATTGAGGCCGCCATCACCCCGGGCAAGGGCACGATTACGCGCACTGGCTCATTGGGCGACGTCATGAAGGAATCCGTGGAAGCGGCCCGCACCGTGGTGCGCAGCCGCTCCAAGGTGCTGGGCATCAAAGACGAGATGTTCGACAAGCGAGACATCCACATCCACGTCCCCGATGGTGCTACGCCGAAGGACGGCCCCAGCGCGGGTGCTGCCATGGCTACCGCACTGGTATCAGCCATCACCGGCATCGCTGTGCGCGGGGAAGTGGCCATGACCGGTGAGATCACCCTGCGCGGTGAGATCACCGAGATTGGCGGCCTGAAAGAAAAGTTGTTGGCGGCTTTGCGCGGCGGCATCAGCACGGTCCTGATCCCGGAGTCCAATGCAAAAGATCTGCAGGAAATCCCGGACAACGTGAAAGCCGGACTGAAAATTATCCCGGTGCGATGGATTGACCAGGTGTTGGAGCACGCGCTCGTGCACCAGCCGGTTCCTTTGTCGGATGAGGTCCCGCTCGTGCCAGAGGTTCTTGCGGTCGTCGCGACGGATAGCCCGGCCACGCCGGTGAAGCACTGATTCACGTGCGGACTTGCCGCAGCAGTTGGGCAAGCCGCGCTATTTTTGTCGCTTATACTCTGTGGCTCGATTGCGGGAATAGCTCAGTTGGTAGAGCGCAACCTTGCCAAGGTTGAGGTCGAGAGTTCGAGACTCTTTTCCCGCTCCAAA
>CANIRI010000290.1 GCA_947469815.1 Comamonadaceae bacterium
GCGTTGCATGCCTGTTTCCTGCCTCAGTAGTGAACCACTGAGCGGATGGACTTTCCTTCGTGCATCAGGTCAAACGCATGGTTGATTTCAGTCAGTGGCATGGTGTGCGTGACGAAAGGCGAGAGCTGAATGCGACCGGCCATCGCGTCGTCCACCATGCCTGGCAACTCGCTGCGACCCTTGACGCCACCGAAGGCCGTGCCCAGCCAGCGACGACCCGTGACCAACTGGAAAGGGCGGGTTGAAATTTCCTGCCCTGCGCCAGCCACGCCAATGATGACCGACTGACCCCAACCACGGTGAGCGCACTCCAGTGCAGCGCGCATGACCTGCGTGTTGCCGATGCACTCAAAGCTGTGGTCCACACCCCAGCCCGTCATTTCCACGATCACCTGCTGGATGGGTTTGTCATGGTCTTTGGGGTTGATGCAATCGGTGGCGCCAAAGGTGCGCGCCAAATCAAATTTGGACGGGTTGGTGTCAATGGCAATGATGCGACCGGCTTTGGCCAAGTGGGCACCTTGAACCACGGCCAGACCGATGCCCCCCAAGCCGAAGACGGCCACGGTGTCACCCGCTTGCACCTTGGCGGTGTTCTTGACAGCGCCCAGGCCGGTGGTCACACCACAACCCAGCAGGCACACCTGCTCGGGGTTGGCGTCGGGCCGTATCTTGGCCAGTGAGACCTCGGCCACCACGGTGTATTCGCTGAAGGTCGAGCAGCCCATGTAGTGATACACCGGTTGGCCCTGGTAAGAAAAACGAGTCGTGCCATCGGGCATCACGCCCTTGCCCTGGGTGGCGCGCACCGCCACGCACAGGTTGGTCTTGCCTGACTTGCAAAAGAGGCATTCGCCACACTCGGCGGTGTACAGGGGAATCACATGGTCCCCAGGCTTCACGCTGGTGACGCCTTCGCCCACCTCCACCACAATGCCTGCGCCCTCATGGCCCAGCACCGCAGGAAAGATGCCCTCTGGGTCATTGCCCGACAGTGTGAAGGCATCGGTGTGGCACACGCCGGTGTGCGTGATCTTGACGAGCACCTCGCCTTTTTGAGGCGGGGCCACATCGATTTCGACGATCTGCAAGGGCTTGCCAGCTTCAAAGGCCACGGCGGCACGGGATTTCATGGAAAAACTCCTGGAATTCGCAGAAAGACGGCTGGGTCAGTGAACTGCGGGGTGAAAAAGATAGCGAACTTAAATCAGTGTAAGGCCAGGTGCTGATCTGATGGGTGCGCTAAAACCCATTTTTATTCAACCACTCGCTCACGACGGGGATCCAAAATCTGCCACCCATGGATTGAAGCGAATGACCGTTGTCACCCACAGCAGGGGCAGCAAAAAATTCGACAGGAGCTGTTTTGCCAGCAGCACGTGCGGCGTCCGTGAATGCTTTGAACCAAACTTTAGGCGCTTCTTCACCCCAAAATTTATCGTTGGCCGAATAGAGCCAAAGACTGGGAACAAGGGTTGTTTTGGCGGGGTTGCTGAGTACTTCTCCAAGTTTGTCTGGTCGACATGACTGACCCGGTGATGCATCGGGATTGCCTCCTGCACCACCAGCAAAATTGATGCAACCCATCACCCCCGGCCAGTTTTGACCGCAGGCAGCAACCGTCGCAAGTCCTCCCACAGATTGCCCAACCAATAACAGGCGATTTTTATCTGCCCAAGTTTGATGGATCAACCACGCTTGCACGGCTTTTACTGCGTGGCTTGCTGCATTCGCAGTCTTATTGAAATCAGCTCTGCCGGTACAAGCATTCCCACGCCATTGCGCTCCATGGTCTTCCGGGTCTTCTGATGTGCTGTCTCCATAGCCTGGGCGTATGGCAGCGACCACGGCAAATCCTCTGCTGTGCCAATAGCGAACCACGTCAAAATTCACGGGATTTTTCTGTGCGGCTCTTGAAGCCGGTGAACCAGATCGACCGTGAGAAAAAATCACCACTGGCCATGGTTCTTTGGCTTGACCGGTTTGACTCTCTGGCGGTTTGAACACGTGAACCGGGATGGTGATGTCAGATGAAGAATAGGGTGATGCATTGACGATCACGCTGAAAATTTCAGGGCTCAGTGCTCTTTGATTTCCGACTTGCGAATTGGCAGTTGTGGAGACAAAGTGGCTGGCAACTAAAAGCAGAGGCAGTGATATTTTTTTCATTGGCATGATCGTCTTCAAAAACGTGTGTTGAATGAATGAAGTATGGAGGGCCTTGGCTGAACCGAACCTGGGAAGCATTTGGTGTTGGGCAGCCCATCGGCTGTGCCATACTAACTCTCAAATATTCCAATTGATATTCCCAAAAGTGCTTAAAAACATCCTGTACGCACTGGTTGCAGCTTCCCTGCTGGCCCAGTCTGCCTTTGCGCAATCCGACACCTTTCCCGCCAAGCCCATCCGCATCATCGCCTCCACTTCTCCCGGTGGACTGACCGATTTGCTGGCCCGCAATTTGGGGCGGCTGATGTCCGACTCGCTGGGCCAACAGGTGGTGGTGGAGAACCGCCCCGGCGCCGGAACCCTGATTGGCATGACAGCCTGTGCGCGCGCGCCGGCCGACGGCTACACCCTGTGCCTGACCGATAACCAGAGCCTGGTGTTCAACCCGCTGCTTTTCAGCAAGCTGCCCTATGACCCCAAAGGGGACTTTGTGCCCATTGGCGGCGTGGTACGCACCCCCAATGACGTGATCGTGGCCTCGCCCATGCTGCCCGCCAACAACCTGGCCGAGTTGCTGGCCCTGGCGCGCGCCAAACCTGGCACGGTGAGCTTTGCGACGTGGGGACCCGGCAGCTTGCCGGCCATTTACTACGCCTGGATCACCCGACAAGCCGGGGTGCAAATGATGGCCGTGCCCTACAAGGGGGCCGGTCCGTCCTTTATGGCAGTGCTTTCGGGCGAGGTGAATTTGGCCTATAGCAGCCTGGCGATTGCCAAGCCGGCGGCAGAAGCCGGCAAGGTCAAGCTGATCGCTGTCACGGGAAACCGACGCGCAGCCGCATTTCCCGGCACCGCCAGCCTGGGCGAGTCCAACAGCGACCCCAATCTGGGCACCTTTTGGGGTCTGTACGCCCCGGCCAAAACGCCCGCAGCCGTTGTGGCCCGGCTCAACACGGAATTGAACAAAGCGCTCGCCAGCGCCGCTTTTCAAAGCTTTGCGCAGCAGGGTTTTTTAGAAACCATGGCGGGCACGCCAGAACAATTTGCCGCCACCTTGGCGCAAGCGCAAGTCACTTCGGCGCGGACCTTCCAGACCATCGGTATCCAGCCGACCGACGCGCCGTCGGATGCGCCGCAGGCAACACCTCGCCCTTGAGTCTGTCATGGCGAACACAGAAAAATTGTTGCTGCAACTGGCCCAGGCCTGCCGCATCTTGGAGATGGA
>CANIRI010000291.1 GCA_947469815.1 Comamonadaceae bacterium
CCTTTGCGCTGGGCTGACTTTCATGACATTCTGAAAGTCGGGGCCCTCGCCAGCATCTCCTCCATCCAGACTGTTGTGACCATCTTGATATTGACTCGGCTGGTCTCGCAATTCGGCACCGAAGCCCTGGCCGGCTACGGCATTGGCACCCGTCTGGAGTTTTTACTGATCCCGATCACCTTTGCGATTGGGGTCGCCTGCGTCCCGATGGTTGGCGTGGCCATGGGTGCGGGCATGGTGCAGCGGGCCCGCCGCGTGGCCTGGACGGGCTCCACCCTGGCTGCCCTGATGATTGGCGTGGTGGGCGCCGTCGTTTCTTTCTATCCCAACGCCTGGAGCCAGCTGTTCACAGACTCGCTGGCGGTACAGTCTTATGCCCAAAGCTATTTTGAGTGGGTCGGACCCTGGTACGCACTCTTTGGATTCGGCTTGTGCTTGTATTTCGCATCACAAGGTTCGGGCAAAGTACTGGGACCGGTACTGGCGGGAACGATCCGTTTGGTGATGGTCGCCGCGGGCGGTTTGTGGATGGTGCGCACCGGCGCCAGCGCCGCTGACATGTTTGCCTTGGTCGGTGTGGCCATGGGTGTGTATGGCGTGGGGACGGGCTTGGCCATGTACTGGACATCGTGGGGCGTCGACAAAGTAAGTGGCGTTCAGGCGCAACCGGCGGTCTGAACAAACGACTCAAGCAGGCTTGATCGCAGCAAAACCCAGCAGACCTGACATGCCCTGATGGGCAGCACCCTCTTGAACCTGTGCTTCGTAGGTTCGCAGTTCAAGAACGTGGTAGCCGGGGAACGATGCAAGCATCAGCGTTTCATCATAAAGATGCGACAACTCGCCGGGGCCGCCGGTGTTGAACTTTAATTGCGCAGGACTGTAGCCCTGAATCAACATCAAACCGCCGGGCTTGAGGCTGTTGCTCATGCGCTGAAATAAGACAGCGCGATCTTGAGCATCCACAAACTGAAAGAAGATGCCGGCCACACAATCGTAATGCGCTGACGGCCAGGCGAAAGACTGCCAATCGCTCAAATGGAAAGCCACCTTCACCTGACGACGCTCGGCCAGATGGCGAGCCTTGGCCACGGCAGGTTCAGAGAAATCAAACGCATCGACTTGCAAGCCCTGCTCGGCCAGCCAGACACTGTTGCGTCCTTCGCCATCGGCCACAGACAACCCCTTTCCCTGAGGCAATCGGTCTTTTTGGCTGGCCAGAAACGCATTCGGTTCGGTGCCAAAAATATAGGCAGGCGTTGCGAAGCGGTAGTCCCAGCGGGCTTTGGGGTTGGCAAAGGTGGTCATGGCACAGTTATCCTGCTCAGACGGCGACGTAACCCTTGTTCGGCAAGGCGCCCGTGAGCTTGGGGGTGTTGAGATGCCGCTGCGCCACGCGCCCTCCAGGCTGCGCCTTGAGCCATTGTTCAGCCACATCCCACACTTTCGGGTGACCTTGATGGCGGGCCTCTTCGGCCACAGGCGCCCATCCCGCAACCTTGTAGGTCTTGCCGGACTCGATCAGCCGGCCCTTCAAACGCATGTCATCAATGCGTGCGCCCATGCGGGCCAAGGGGTTGCAACTGTAAGTCAAACCACCCACGCGAACCATATCGCCGCCTTGTTGGTAGTAGGGGTCAGGGTTGAACAGGTTGTCTGCTACATCCTCCAGGATGGTCTTAAGCGCCTGTCCACTCATCTCGGTCACCGTCGCATAGGAATACGTGGTGGCGGTCATGTCCATCAGCCACTCGCGTGTG
Organism: Comamonadaceae bacterium; assembly: GCA_947469815.1. GTDB lineage: Bacteria > Pseudomonadota > Gammaproteobacteria > Burkholderiales > Burkholderiaceae_C > Allorhodoferax. The sequence continues at coordinate 1,761 of CANIRI010000291.1, forward strand.
ATGGTCTGGCCCGGCAGCAGGGTCGTGCCCCATCGGAATCCAGGCGACAAAGCGATCTCGGCATTTTGCACATCCAGCAAAGCGTCTATCAGCAACTGGTCACCTGTGCCATTGAAATTGCCACGGCGGTACAGCAAGCCTTCCGAGACGCCCAGCTTCTCAGAAAGTTGGGCCTCATAGGGCGCACGTACTTTCGTGATCAGGGCATCCATGGCTTTGTCTGCGGGCAACATGTTTGAAAACACAGGCAAGAGCTTGTAACGAAAGTCGCTGACTTTTTTGTCTTTCACTTCAAAGTCAAGCACCCCCAAAAACTTGCCGTTCGAGCCTGCGTTGGTGACGATGGTTTTGCCGCCCGGGTTGCTGACCAGCGTGGCCACCGGCATGCCGTCATGCGTATGGCCGCCGAGAATGGCGTCAATACCGCGCACCCGGCCGGCCATTTTGAGATCCACATCCATCCCGTTGTGACTGAGCAGCACCACGACCTGTGCACCTTTGCCACGGGTTTCGTCGACCATGGCTTGCATGTTTTCATCCTGGATGCCGAAGGTCCAGTCGGCCACCATGTAACGGGGGTTGGCAATGGGCGTGTAGGGGAAGGCCTGACCGATGATGGCGCACCGCACGCCATTGATTTCGCGAATCACGTAGGGCTTGAACACGGGGTCACCAAAATCAGTGGTCTTCACGTTTTGGGCCACAAAATCAATCTGGCCTGCAAAGTCTTTGTCAACGATTTCCTTGACCCTGTCCATGCCCAAGGTGAACTCCCAGTGCCCCGTCATGATGTCAACGCCCAGCAATTTGCTGGCCTCCACCATGTCTTGTCCGTTCGTCCACAAACTGGTGCCTGAGCCCTGCCAAGTGTCGCCGCCATCCAGCAGCAAAGCACCCGGGCGACTGGCCTTCATGCGTTTGACCAAGGTCGCCAAGTGGGCAAAACCTCCGACCTTGCCATAGCGCTTGGCCGCGGTTGCAAAGTTCAAATGCGTCAAGGCATGGGCTTGTGCCGTATCCGGTCGGACCCGGGCAGCCTGCAGCAAATGCATACCCACAAGATGCGGTAAATGGTCCTGCATCGCCGCCACACCCAAATTGATGTGCGGCTCGCGAAAGTAAATAGGTTTGAGCTGCGCATGGCAGTCGGTCATGTGCAGAAACGAGACCTGGCCAAAGGCGGGGATGTCATACAGCCCATTGGCCGCTGTGGGTGAACTGGCTTGGGCATAGTTCCCCATGGCCAGACCGGCCATGGTGCCGGCACCCATGACATGGATGAATTCGCGCTTGCTCAGGTTCACTGATTGACAGGCGACTGGGGGTCCAGCAACAAACCCACCACATGCCGAACCTGCGCTTCGGTCAAGATCCCCATGTGCCCAGCACGCGGCATGTTGGAGCAGGCGTTATAGGCCTTGGCATTCCACACTTTGCCCCAAGTGTATTCAAGCATCGCTTTGGCCTCAGGGCTGTTGACATCGGTCACGCCCCGCAGCTTGCCGAAGTTATAGAGGCTGGGGCCAATCGTGCCGTACGAAATTTCTTTCTTGTCGATCTGATGGCAGTTGTAACAGTTGCCGCCACTGGCCATTTTGGCGTCGTCGGTCCAGGTCAAACCACGAC
>CANIRI010000292.1 GCA_947469815.1 Comamonadaceae bacterium
CGGTCATGTCATATGCGAGGGAATAGCGAATGATTGTCAGTGATGCTTGGCTTGCGAACCGCAACCTGATACCAAATTACAGAATTCTTTAAAATTATTGACAGGTATTAAAGATTTCTTTACTATCCCCTCTCTGTATTCAAAAAAGTATCGTTATGACGCGCATCACTGGAACTTATGCCCTAACCACGGCCCTGGGTGAGCCCGTGCGCGCGTTTGTTCCCCACGCGCTGCCACCCACCGAGCCCGCATTGGCGCCATCCGTTTGGGCTGCAGGCAATGATGCTGCGGTCATGGCTTTACAGCGGCTGTCTGCGGTGGCGGGGCTGGTGCCCTCGGTGGACTGGTTGCTCTACAGCGCCATTCGCCAAGAGGCGCTCTTGACCTCCCAAATCGAAGGCACGCAGGCCACGCTGGTCGATTTGTTTGACGAAGAGGCCGGGCTGGCCATCAGCAACACCGACGATGTGGAAGAGGTGACCAACTATGTGCGAGCCTTTCAATGGGTGCGAGCACAGCTGTGCAGCGCGCAAGGCTTACCGCTCAGTGTTCGCTTGTTGAGTGAGGCACACCAACGCTTGCTGGATGGCGCTCGCGGCGCGGGCAAGCAGCCGGGCGAGTTGCGGCGTTCGCAAAACTGGATTGGCGGAACCCGTCCAGGCAATGCGGCATTTGTGCCGCCGCCCGCTGCGCAGGTGCCCGGTTTGTTGGCTGATCTGGAGCGCTTCATCCATGCCGACGCATCAGATTTGCCCGCCTTGGTGCGTGTGGCTTTGGTGCACGCGCAGTTTGAAACCATTCACCCCTACCTTGATGGCAATGGCCGTATCGGGCGCTTGTTAATCGCCGCGATGCTGGAGCATTGGCAGCTGTTGCCCGAGCCTTTGATGTACCTGAGCGGCTACCTCAAACAACACCAATCCGAGTATTACCGCCGCTTATCGGCCATTCGGACAGATGGCGACTGGGAGGGGTGGGTGCAGTTTTTTCTGGAAGCGGTACAAAACGCGGCTGGACAGGCAGAACGGGCGGTGGTTGCGCTGGCCAGTCTGGTGGCCAATGACCGTCGGCGTTTGTTGGCACATCCCAAGGCGAACGCTGTCAGCTATCGCTTGTTTGAATTGTTGCCGACCATGCCACGCTTGTCGGTGGATAGGGTGTGCTTGGCGGTTCAGACCACGTTTCCGACAGCCAATGCCGCCGTCAAACTGTTAGAAGAATTGGGCATATTGACCGAGCTGACGGGTCAAAAAAAGAACCGTACCTTCACTTACGCGGAATACGTGCAATTGCTCAGCCGATAAGCCAACGGAGCGTAGAAAAACGTCGCCCTCGCTCAACCCCGCCACTCCACCCCCACATCCAGCACCCCCAGCTTCATCAGCCGCTTGCGCATGCACAAAACAGCTTTGTCTTTGCTCAGCAGCGAAGCGCCGTGGCTGACGGCCAGGTCGATGAACTTCTGATCGTCGGCGTCTTTGCAGGTAGCGGGTGCTTTGGGGGCGACGGGGACGATGCGGGCGCGGGTATCAAACTGGCTGAGAACCTGCGCGGCAGCCAAGCCGTAATAGGCCAGACGCACGGCGATATGAGGGTAGGCAAGCACCCGTGCGAGTTCTTCGCGCATGGGCGCGGTGGCCAGCCACAGCAGGTCGGGCATCACCGGTTCATCGAACAAAGCGGCGTGCAAGGCGTGGGTGCGGGGATCACGGAATACCAACGTGTCAAGCACGATGTTGGTGTCCAGAACCAGGTGATGGTTCACACGGCGGCGTAGGGGTAAATCTGGTTGCCCCCGGGAGCGCGGATTTGCGCGTTGAAGGACACGATGATGCGGTCCTGCGCGCCTTGGTAGGGCATGGCTTTGTGCGGCAAAAAGGCCGGGAACAACACCAGCTCACCGGCCTCTGGCGTGATATCCAGCGTGGCGTTTTGCATGAAGGCGTTGCCCATGTCCATGTGCGCGCCGCCAAGCAGCGGGAACATAGGACTGTAAAAGCGGGTGGCGCCGTTGAGCGCGCCCAGATCGGGGTGCGCGCTGCGCTGCGCCAGCGGGTCGATTTGCACGTAGTACACGCCCGACCAGGAGCAGTTGCCGTGGGTGTGGATGTCGTGGAAGGCAGTGCCGTTTTGCACCTGGAACCACACGCCCATCAGTTGCAGTTGCAGGGCTTGGCGGCCGGGTGGCCAGATGCCGGCGTTGGCCTGCTGCGCTGCGCTTTGCAGCGCGCTGGCAATGAATTGCACCAGGGCAGTGAACTCGGGCAGATCGACGCGGTCCAGCAAATCATCGTCGCTGGCATAAAAGCCCGCACCCGCTTGCGGCGCGGTTGCGCGCATGGCCTGGAACACCCGCGCCAGCACCGGGTTGGCCGCATCGGCCCCGTTCCAACGCTGGCGCGCCAGCGGCACCGGCCACAGGCTTTGCAGCGTGGCGCTCATGCAGCCGATGTCAGCTCAGCGACGGGTAGTGCAAATTTCCAGCCGGTCTTCTGCGACAAATCAGCCATGTCTTGCGGCGTGTCCAGGTCGGTGATGAATCGGGTATTGGTGGTCGCGTGCGCGTAGACCAGTTCTGGCTGGCGCTCGATCAGGTGGCGGCAAGCCAGGTTGTTCTGACTTTGCATGATCTGTTCACACGCGCTGCCATCCAACACAATAGGGTTGCCGCGCTGGCCATTGACCATGGGTACCACGATGTTGCCGATGGCTTTTTTCTTGAAAGCGGCGATCAGTTCGGTGAGGTCCGCAGCGCCAATGAGGGGCTGGTCGGCCAGCACCACCAACACCGCGTCAAACGCACCGCGCAAAGCGGCCAAGCCGACGCGCACCGAGCCCTGTTGCCCTTGGGCGAAATCAGCGTTATGCGCCAGCGTGACGGGGAAGGTGGCGATTTGCGCCTCTACTGCATCGCGGCCGAAGCCGGTGACGACGACCACTTCGTCAACCCCTGCACCGCTGAGCGCAATCAGATGCCGGTTGATCAGCGGTACACCCTGTAGCGTAATCAGCGCCTTGGGCACACCGCCCATGCGCCGCCCCTCACCAGCAGCCAGCAAGACCGCACCAATACGCAGGCGGGCGTACAAGCCTCCGCCACCTTTCAACAGGCATCCCATCGGGTGCTCCTCTTTGTGTAAAAGCCCATTCTGCTTGAAAACCCCACACCCAAATAAAACGGGCCGGACAGTTGCCTGCCCGGCCCGCTTTGAGCAGCGAACTGCTTACTTCTGGTAGCTGATGCGATAGACCGCACCGGCCTTGTCGTCCGACACCAGGATGGAGCCGTCAACATACTGCTGCACGTCCACTGGGCGGCCCAGGTAGAAGCCAGCCGAAGTCATGAAGCCTTCTGCA
>CANIRI010000293.1 GCA_947469815.1 Comamonadaceae bacterium
ACCTTGGGGTTCCGACTGCGCTTGCGCTGCGAATGCACATGCCGCCATCACGGCACCGATCACCATGGAATACAGTTTCATAAAAACCCTCTTGAAAATATACAAATTTGTTGGGGGAATCCTAGCATGGGGCCGGTAAAGCAAGATCAGTTGGAGCGGGTTACAGCAGGCTGTCCAAGGCGTGCATATACGCCGGCTGCACCATCAGATCATCCCACTGCGGCGGGGCAGAAGCGGGCAACAAAGCCAAGCGCCGTGCGTCGGCAGTTTCGCTGGCTTGCCAATCCCCTTTCAGCAGGGCTTCCGTCATGCGCTCCAGCAATCTGTCAATTGCCGCTCCCTCGTGCACCACCGACTGGTTACACAGCAGCGTCAAGTCACAACCGGCGTGCAGGGCCGCCAGCGTGGCGTCCGTATCGCTCAACTCCACCCCATCCACGCGGCGTGCCGCAGCCATGGACAAATCGTCACTGAAAACGGCACCGGTGAACCCCAACCGTTCCCGCAAAACAGTTTGTAACCAAACCGGTGAAAAACCGGCCGGCCTATGGTCCACTTTCGGATACACCACGTGCGCGGGCATCACCGCAGATAGGCTGTTACTCAACCATCGGTAGGGCGCGGCATCGTCAGCGAGGATGGCGGTCAAGCTGCGCCGGTCGACTGCGGCCGCGACATGCGAGTCCGCCGTTGCAAAACCGTGGCCCGGGAAATGTTTGCCGCAGTGCGCCATACCGCTTTGCAACATGCCCTGCATCACGCTGTTGGCCAGCAAAGCGACAACGCCCGGGTCCCGCCCAAACGAACGGTCACCAATCACGCCGCTGCGACCATGGTCAAGATCGAGCACCGGCGCGAAGCTCAGGTCCACGCCGCACGCACGCAATTCGCTGCCCAATACATATCCGCAGGCGCTGGCGGCGTTGCAGGCATCCAGCGGGCCGGAGCGCTTCTGTGAACCGTTTTTGGTAGCGTGCGCCGGGGCTTGCAGCCACATTTCGCCCAGCGCCCGCATGGGGGGCAGATGGGTGAACCCATCCGTCTTGAACCGCTGCACCCGGCCACCCTCGTGGTCCACGGCGATCAGCAAATCCGCACGCAAGGCTTTGATGCTTTTGCACAGCGCAGTCAGCTGCGCGCGGCTTTCCCAATTGCGTGAGAACAAAATCAGTCCGCCCACCAGCGGGTTGCGCAGCCGTTGCCGGTCCGGCTTGCTCAGAGCGGTTCCGGCAATGTCAATGATCAAGGGCGCGTGCAAATCAGTCTCCTACAAAACAGGGCGCGCGGCCGGTGAATGGACTTCGGCCACGCAAAAGCTGGTGGCGTAATCGCTCTCATCGCTCACCGTCACATGAAAGCGCAGTTGCCGTGCGGTACACCAGTCGTCTAAATCACCGTGAACTTGCACATAGGGAGCGCCACTGGGCAGGTTCAGAATTTCACAATGCCGCCAGGTCATGGGCATGCGCATACCCAGCCCGATCGCCTTGCTGAAGGCCTCTTTGGCGCTAAAGCGCGTCGCCAAATAGCGGTTGGCCCGGTCCGGCCAGCGCTGGCCACGGGCACGCCAGACCTGCAGTTCTGCGGGGCCGAGCACGCGCTGGGCAAACCGGTCTCCGTGGCGCAACTGTGCAGCCGCAATGCGGCGCACATCGCAAATATCGGTGCCAATGCCGAAAATCATGCCCCACTCAAACCAGGCACGCCCGGTAGGCGTGCACCGTATCGGCGTAGCCGATTTCGAGCGCATCGGCGATCAGCGCGTGGCCAATCGACACCTCGCGCAGCCCGGGTACGCGCTGGGCGAAAGCCGCCAAATTGTCCCGGTTGAGATCGTGACCGGCGTTCACGCCAAGGCCTGCATCCAGGGCGGCTTGGGCCGCTGCGGCGAAGCGCTGCAAATGGTGCTCTTGGTCGGCAGTGCCCCAGGCCGCAGCGTAGGGCTCGGTGTACAACTCCACCCGGTCCGCGCCGGCGGCTTTGGCACCCGCCATCGCGGATGCGTCGGCGTCCATGAAGAGGCTGACCCGCGCACCCAATGCCTGCGCTTGGACAATCAAGGGCCGCAGTGTCGCTTCGTCAGCCGGGAAATTCCAACCATGGTCGCTGGTGAACTGCCCCTCGCCATCGGGCACAAAAGTCAGCTGGTGAACCGGCAGGCCGCGGGCGCGGATATCCCGGGCGCATTCCAGCAAGTTGTGCAGCGGGTTGCCTTCGATGTTGAATTCACGGTCCGGCCACGCAAGCATCAGCGTGGCCAGGTCCACCACGTCATGGGCGCGGATATGGCGCTCGTCTGGGCGCGGATGCACCGTGATACCCGCCGCGCCTGCTCGCAAGCAGAGGGTGGCGGCGCGGGTCAAACTCGGTATGCCCAGATGCCGGGTGTTGCGCACGAGCGCGACTTTGTTGAGGTTGACGGACAGGGCGATGCGGTTGGAACTCATAGGGCTTTGAGGGGTTGAGGCTTTTATAGCGCCTGGATATCAAACATCATTTGGCGGGTGCGCAGGGTCTTCACGCCGCAATGGTAGTGCAGCAGCTGGCGCAGCTGCGGTTTGAGTCCCGCCATGTGATCGGCGCAGGCGCGCAGGGTGGCCGAAAACGGCGCGCTGTCCTGCAGGGCGGACTGCACCTCGGTCCATTGCGCGCCGCTCAGGCTGGCACGGTCATCGGCATGGGCGGCCCGCAAACCGCCCTCGGGCACCAGCACATAGTGCGCATCGGCTTGCAGCGCCGCCAGGGTCAGCGTTTGCATATCAAGCTGGGGCAACAAACCGACTTCGCGCAAGAGCAGGATTTCATAGGTGCGTAGCGCCGCCTGCAGCAGCGGCTCATGCCCGCCTGCAATCACTTCCACCACACGGGCATACACATCGAACAAGCCCGGGTGTGGATCGTCTCGCGCCAGCAAAGCCAGCAAGAGCTCGTTGAGATAGTAGCCCGACAGCAACGCATCCCCCTTGGGCATCACGTGACCGCCCTGCCACTCGGCGCTTTTGAGGGTGCGGATTTCGCCGTCACCGCCAAAGGCAATATGAAGCGGCTGCATGGGTAACAAAATCGGACGGAAACTGGAACTCGGCCGCTTGGCCCCTTTGGCCACCAGCGCAATGCGGCCATGGTGGCGGGTGAAGACCTCGAGAATCAGGCTGGATTCGCTCCAGTCATAGCGGTGCAGCACATAGGCCGGCTCTTCGCTGAAGCGCTGCACAGGGCGACGCGTTGCCATGGGATCGAATAGCCTTATTCGTAACCGAAAGCGCGCACGCGGGCCTCGTCGTCGGCCCAACCGGAGCGCACTTTGACCCACATTTCAATGAACACCTTGGC
>CANIRI010000294.1 GCA_947469815.1 Comamonadaceae bacterium
TCCACGGCGACTGCGTTCGGGGAAGTCAGGATAGAGAATGCGTCAGCAATGCAAAATGAAAAAAACGGGGCAGCGCCGTTCAGCTGTGTGAAGTCGGGTGCAACTTAAACTACCGTCAGGTTTGTCTCGATGATGGGGTCCACTTCACACTGATGGTTGGCGTTGGAGATGCCTGGCTCAGCGGTGAAATCGATGTGTTTCACGAACACCTGTGCTCCTCCATGATCGAGCGTTATTTGATTACGCAGACATTCAAATCAACACCCAAGCCAGCATTTCCAGTTTTCTTGTTTGCTCTGCCCCCAGGTGAGCGCCATCAGCTTGGGCTACTGATGGTCGAGGCCGTGATGGCAGAAGCGGGCGCTTACATCGTGAACGTTGGAACCGATGTTCCCTTGAACAGTTTGAAGCTGGCCGCCGTAGAGTGCAAGGCCGATGTGGTCGCGCTGACATTTAGTTTTTCGTATCCCCCGCGTGATGTCGTGCCAACGCTGGCGCATGTGCGGCGTCTGCTGCCACCAAACATGTTGCTGTGGGCGGGAGGGGCTGGCTTGGTGAAGGTCAGGAGAGCGCCCACAGGCGTCCGGGTCATAACCGATTTTGTCGAGGCCATTACGACCCTGGGTGATCTGGTGCGGGTTGGGCAAGCTCAGCAATAGAACGGCATCCTTAAAACTGCCCGATTTTCCTGATCAAAACAATCGCCCCAAGCTTTTCGAATAGACCACCGTTTTCTTCAGAAATTTTTCGTGGTTGGACTCAATGTCGTTGAGCTCATATAGGTAATTCACCATGATGGCGCTGGATTGTGCGAGTCCTTTTTTAGACAAATCAGCGGCCCAGTTGATATTGTGAAGTTCGGCACCATTGGCGAGGTGGAACTTGGCCACCGAGTCACCCGCCGCGCTGTGTACGTGCTTGGATAGGTAAAAAAAACACAGGCGCATCAGTGCCGTCTTTTCTTCAGCAGTTGCCGTAGCAGGCTGCCAACCCGCTGTGGCGCGCTTGGTCCATGCTTCACCGCCTGGCATCAGCAGCTTGACCGCAGCGGTTAGCTTGTCCTTTTTGTCGGCCAATTGCTCCGGCATCAGCGAGCCCGGCAGCGTATCCAACCAGCGATTCAGACCCGGTACCGGTGACAGCGTACAAAAGGTCTTGACGCTGGGAATTTCCTGCAAAATTTTCTCAGCCACGCGCTTGATCAAGAAGTTGCCTAAATTGACGCCTTTGAGGCCGGGCTGGCAGTTACTGATGGAGTAAAAAATGGCGGTCTTGAACTTCTTCGCCTCCAAGGCCTCGGACTTCTTGTCCAGCAAAGGGCCTACTTCCTTGGCGATGGCGGTGACCAATGCCACTTCCACAAAAATCAGCGGCTCGCCGGGTAATTGCGGGTGAAAGAAGGCATAACACCGCCGATCGGGTTGTAACCTGCGGCGCAGATCATCCCAGCCGTCAATCGCATGCACCGATTCATGTTGAATGATCTTCTCGAGCAATTGCGCAGGGGATGACCAGGTGATTTCATGCAGCTCCAAGAAGCCAGGGTTGAACCAGGAACCTAGCAAATGCTGCATATCCGCATCCACTGCCTTTAGCCCTGGCTTAGTTTTGGCATGTTCAAGCAGTCGCTCGCGCATACGCACAATCGTCTGCGTACCGTCTGGTGCACGGTTGAGCCGCCGCAGGAGCTCTTGGCGTGGCGGCTCGACGGTCTTGAAGAGGTGGATCAGGCTCTCGTCGTTGCCGGTTTCTGAGTAGCGCTGGGCGGCATCGAGCACCGCGCCTGGATCCGGACTGAACTGTTTTGCCAGAAATTCGAAGAATTTCAGTTGGTCGGCCTTATCCAGCAATTTGAATTGGTTCACCAGTTTGCCAGCCACACCGCGTGCATTGGCCTCGCCGCGTTCAGACATCAGGCTGTTAGCCGCTTTTTGGGCCGATTCCAGGGCATTGGTTTTGGTAAAGCGTTCGAACACCCGAGGCCCCTTTGGTTCTAGTTAGGCGCATTTTGCGGGTTTAGCACTGCAGTTAAATGAACTTGAAGCCAATAACCCTGAAATCAGCGACCCAACCACCAGCAGCAGGTGCATATTTACACCAGAGGATCAATCCAAGGAACAAGTAATTGGCTGCCTACACCCGCCACGGACTTGAGTTCAAAACAGCGCTGTAAGCGGTGATCGTTAGGGTCAGCACTCAGCGTACTTGACCCTGGCGTTTAACGCAGTGTTGACGGATTTAAACGCTGATTTGTAGCCCGTTCGTTTAGCCTGCCGTGGGAATTGATGGCTTTGGCTGGGCAAGAGACCAAGCCTAAGTCGTTACCTGAAGTCGCGCGGCGGGGTGGTTGGAACTGGGTGCTAACGGCTACGCTCAATCACCCGCAGTGTCCCAAATCAACACTTGCACCGGCGTCGGGTTGAAGTCGTTGCAGGGGTTATTTATTTGCGGGCAATTAGAAAATACGCAAAGCAAGTCCATCTCTGCAACCAGGTCTACATAACTGCCTGGGGGCGATATACCATCGACCACCGCAAAATCGCCCGCCGTGTTGATAGGCACATTCATAAAGAGGTTGACGTTGGCCACGATGTCGCGTTTGCCCATGCCATGGCGCCCCAGCTCTAAAACGAAGTTTTCGCGGCAGGAGTGTTGGTATTGGGTGGCTTCGCCAAAGCGCACGGCGTTACTCTCGCAGGCGCAGCAACCGGCCAATGTGTCGTGGCGGCCAGAGCTGTCTGCTGTGATGCGCGCCATCAGCCGACCTTCATTGGAGATAAGCCGGGTTCCCAGAGCAATGTAGGCAGCGCCTTGTTCGCGCAGCGTGTCTTGCACACTGTAGCGCTCGGCGGTGTTGGGATGTGCATAAAAGAGCGCGTCTAGCGCCTGCTGACCTTCGGTGTCAATCACCCGCAGTGTTTGCCCGCGACGCAGGACATGCGACCAGGGTGTGCGGGCAGGGATAACTTCGTTGTGGACCGCATGGGTGGCACTCAGTGCAATGGGCGATGGGGTGGTCATGCTGCGTACTCCGTGGTAGCGTTTTGCAAATGGCGTTCGGTGAGCTTAAATGCACGCGCGGCCTCTGGACCGCCTGTGCGGCATGGATCGTTGGGAGGTGACAGGGGCGTGGCAAAGCGCATTAGGTCGATGGGGCCGGGTGTAGCTGCTAGCGCGGGGTCTAGCGGATGACCGGCATTGGAGACGATGACCCACAGGTCCATCTCGGCGCGCAGGTCGACAAAGTCGCCCACTGTTCGCGCTCCTGTACGCCATGAAAAGTGGCCCTCCGCGCCCAAACTGACTGGCGCAAAGAAGTTCATACAGGGA
>CANIRI010000295.1 GCA_947469815.1 Comamonadaceae bacterium
CCTCATAGACCGGGTCGTTCGGTTTGACGAACATGCGGCCACGGTCGTCGAGCTTGCCCAATGCGTAGGTGAAAATTTCACCGTCGTCCATGGAAATCAGCACACCGTTTTTGCGTCCGCCGATGTCGCCTTTGTGCGCTTCGTAGCTGTCAAAGATGTTGGATATCAGGCCGGAGCCGCGCGTCAGGTTCATGAACTCGTTGGTGAAGCCAATCAGACCGCGCGCGGGAATCCGGTATTCCAAACGCACCCGTCCGCGCCCATCGGGCTCCATGTTCACCAGCTCGCCTTTGCGCTCGCCCAGCGCCTGCATCACGCCGCCCTGGTGCTGCTCTTCGATATCGGCGGTGACCATCTCAATCGGCTCATGGCGCTCGCCATCGACATCACGGAACACCACGCGCGGCTTGGATACCGCCATCTCATAGCCTTCGCGGCGCATGTTCTCCAGCAGAATCGTCAGGTGCAATTCGCCGCGACCGGCGACTTCAAAAATGCCCTCTTCATCGGTTTCTTTGACGCGCAGGGCCACGTTGTGTTGCAGCTCTTTTTGCAGCCGGTCCCACAACTGGCGGCTGGTGACGTACTTGCCTTCACGTCCAGCCAGCGGCGAGGTGTTGACGCAAAAATTCATGATCAGCGTGGGCTCATCAATCTTCAGCATGGGTAGCGGCGCGGGGCGCAGCGGATCGGTCACTGTGACACCAATGCCGATGTCGGCAATGCCGTTGATCAGCACAATGTCGCCCGGTCCGGCCTCCGTGGCCTGGATACGGTCCAGGCCCTGGAACTTCAGCACCTGGTTGATGCGGCCTTTGACCGTGGGGCCGTCGGCGCCCGACATCACCAGTACGTCCATGCCCGGTTTGATGGTGCCCGCGCTGATGCGGCCCACGCCAATGCGTCCAACAAAAGTGGAGAAATCGAGCGCGGAGATTTGCAACTGCAAAGAAGCAGCTGGGTCGCCCGACTGCGCCGGCACGTGGCTCAAAATCGTATTGAAGAGCGCCGACATATCGGGGCCCCACTGCTCGCCGGCCTCGCCTTGTTCCAGCGAAGACCAGCCATTGATGCCCGATGCGTAGACCACAGGAAAGTCCAGCTGTTCGTCGGTCGCGCCCAGCTTGTCAAACAAATCAAAGGCGGCGTTGACCACCATATCGGGATTGGAGCCGGGTTTGTCGACCTTGTTGACCACGACGATGGGCTTCAATCCCAGCGCCAGCGCCTTCTTTGTCACAAAACGGGTTTGGGGCATGGGGCCTTCTTGGGCGTCGATCAACAACACCACGCCATCGACCATGGACAAGGCGCGCTCAACCTCGCCGCCAAAGTCCGCGTGTCCCGGGGTGTCGACGATATTGATGTGGGTCCCCAGCCAGCTGACTGCACAGTTTTTCGCCAGAATAGTGATGCCACGCTCGCGCTCGATCGCGTTGTTGTCCATCACGGTATCGACCACTTTCTCGTGGTCGGCAAAAGTGCCGGACTGGCGCAGCAGCTGGTCCACCATGGTGGTTTTGCCGTGGTCAACGTGGGCAATGATGGCGATATTGCGGATTTGTTTGCTACTCATGGATCAACTTTCTTAAAGAACTACAGATTCAAGTTGCGCAGCCGCGCTGTGCTGCGCCACGCATTGGGAAACTTCGACCGGGCTGAGCAGGCGGGTGGGTATCAACTCCCCCGCCACGCTATGCGCCGAACCCAGCAGCGCCGCATCCGGTTCAGGCCCATACACCGCGAGCTGTGCGCAATCGGCCCATTCACCGCGACGGCGCAGGCCGCTCAAAAAGCGCCCGGCATTGTCGCTATCCAATGTGACGCGGGTAAAACCGTCCAGCAACGCGTCCACCGGACGCAGGCAGGCCAGGCGATCGGCGTCGTCCATGGCTTCCAAGTCGGCCAGCGTCACGCACTGCGCGGCGCTGAAATTACCGGTCGCCACGCGCCGCAGCGCGCTCAGGTGCGCGCCGCATCCCAGTGCTTCGCCCATGTCTTCGCCCAGGGTGCGGATGTAGGTGCCTTTGCTGCAGGTGACGCGGATGTCGATGGCGGGTTCGGGCGCATCCAAGCGCATAGCCAGCACCTCCAGCGCGAGGATGGTCACAGCGCGCGGCGCGCGCTCCACTTCGATACCGGCGCGGGCGTATTCATACAAGGCTTTGCCATCTTTTTTGAGGGCGCTGTGCATGGGCGGCACCTGCGTGATCGGCCCGGTGAACTGGCGCACCACGGCGGCCACAGCATCGGCGTCGATCTGGACCGGGCGGCGTTGCAGCACCTCGCCCTCGGCGTCACCGGTGCTGGTGGTCACACCGAGCGCCAGCGTGGCTTCATAGGACTTGTCCGCATCCAAATGGATTTGGCTGAATTTGGTCGCCGCGCCGAAGCACAGGGGCAGCACGCCGCTGGCCAAGGGGTCGAGCGTACCGGTATGGCCGGCTTTCTCAGCGCGCAGCAGCCATTTGGCTTTTTGCAAAACCTGGTTGCTGGAACCCCCCAGTGGCTTGTCCAGCAGCAGCACCCCATGCACGGGGCGCCTTGCAACCCGTGCACGTGGCGCGTCCATGGCTTCAGGCCTCCTGGGCGCGCGAGGCCACCGCCCGCGCAATCAGCGCGTTCATGTCGGCGGCACGTTCGGTGGTTTGGTCAAACAAAAAATGCAGCGTGGGCACGGTGTGGATGTGCAGCCGCTTGAACAAGCCATTGCGCAAGAAGCCCGCCGCCTGGTTCAAGCCCGTGGCGCAAGCCACCGGGTCGCCCTGCAGCAAGCTGAAATACACCTTGGCATGCGCATAGTCGGGCGTGACCTCTACCGACTGGATCGTCACCATGCCCACGCGCGGGTCTTTCAACTCGCGCGCGATCAACTCGGTCAGGTCGCGCTGAATCTGGTCGGCGACCTTGAAGCTGCGGTTGGGCGTGGCGGACTTTTTGCGCATGGGGAAAACGCGCTTACAGCGTACGGGCGATTTCCTTGATCTCAAAGAACTCCAACAGATCACCGGTATTGATGTCGTTGTAATTCTTGAGTTTGATACCGCACTCGAAGCCTTCTTTCACCTCGCGCACATCGTCTTTCATGCGCTTGAGCGATTCGAGCTCGCCGGTGTAAATCACCACGTTTTCGCGCAGCAGGCGGAAATGCGCGCTGCGGGTAACAAAACCGGCGGTGACCATACAACCCGCCACGGTACCGATCTTGGAGGCTACAAACACGGTACGGATCTCGGCCATGCCGATAACCTCTTCGCGCTTCTCGGGCGCGAGCATGCCGGACATCGCTGCCTTCAACTCGTCGACCGC
>CANIRI010000296.1 GCA_947469815.1 Comamonadaceae bacterium
CCGCTGATGAAGGCCAAGCAGTTTGCCGGTGTCGTAGATCCCCATGCGTCGGGACAGGCCGAGCAGATCCGTTCGATCATGGCGGCGCAGATGGCGAACAACAACATCATGAGCTTGGTGCAGATGGGCACCGGGCTGGTCATACCCCTGGCAGTACAGAGCCCAGACTTGACCCGTGACTTTGAGCAGCGCCTCAAAACCCAGCGCAAACTGGCGGCCTAAGCCCGCATTCCCCCGAAGCATCAACCACCCTGGCCTACCCCCACGACTTCCAAATCAGCCATGAACATCAACCTGGACAAATTGAGTGAGGATGAGCTGCTGGCACTGAACCGGCGCATCATTGAACGGCTAAAACTCATACAGCAACACAAAACGCTGGATTCGATGATCAAGTTTGAAGTCGGCCAACGTGTGAGCTTTGATCCTGATGGACGTATGCGGCTAGGTGTTCTCATCAAATTCAATCCCAAGACGGTGGTAGTGCTGACGGATGATGGCCAGCGTTGGAAAGTTTCTCCACAGTTAATTCGTCACGTGCTTGAAGACCAAGGCGGCAGCACGCGAGGCAAAGTGACAACCTTGCGCCGCGTTGATTAAGCAGACAAACGTTTGACTAGGACATGACTATGAGCGCCCTACTCACCCAGTACTTCGAGAACTACGCCGAAGCCAGTATCGCCAGGATGAAGGCTGCCCGGCTGGCTGTGACTTACTACGAGCGGATCAAAGTGCGCCTGGCCAAGAAGGAAGACCTCAGCGGCGAATTACCCATCATCAAAAAGGTGGGCCCTGAGGGAACCATGACGGTTGTAAAGGCCGCTATCGCTGACTACAAGGCCCAAATCGCCAGCGCCTGGGCGATCAATCAGCGCCTCCAAGACTTGGGCAAATACAAGTGCTCTCTGGTTGTTAAAGAGCGCGAACACATCCCTCGGGCTGATATGTCCTACCAGTTCAAAAGCGCCGCCGGGACGGTCAAGGTACGGATCACCAGTGCCGGTGAGACATTCAAGCTGGAGCTCGATGCGGGCAAGAACCCCATGTCTGCGCAGCTGGCCTTCGTGGAACTGGAAAAGCAGCTGACTTTGATTGCTCTAAGCAGCAAATAGTTTATAGTGTTTTAAAATTTTTACACATGTAGTCAAGGTGAACCTATGTCCAATCGATCTGACGTGTTCGCAGCTATCGAGCGATATAAACAAGGCTTTGACGAATACGACGACGAAAAAATTCGGGATGCCTTTGTTTGGCCGCATACGCTATTGACCAACGGAACAACCACAACACTCCATAAGCCCTTGGTTACAACGGCGGAAATGAAGGCCACCAAGAACTGGGCACGTTCAATCAACTGGGAAATTGACGTTATCGCAGCATCAAATACAAGTGCTCATGTTGCTGTTCGCAATGTCGAGCGCGTTCGTGCAGACGGATCTTTAATTGAATGTGTTTCTGGCTTTTACGCATTGACCAAGACCGATAAGGGATGGAAAATATTTGCAATTTCAGCCATCACTTCGCCCGATTGACTGTGTAAGGGCTTGCGTTGCCAATGCGATGGCATGCACTTGATCCCACCAACCATCAGTGTTCAGATCAAAGAATTCGTTTTCTACTTTTTCTTGCAAATCTTCGTGGAATTCTGCACTCCAGGCATAGATATCCTCTTCCAGAGAGGATCTAACGGAGTCAATAATTGACTGCTCGATTTTGCATTTGGGATCATTGCGAGCTAGCCAGGCCGGTCCTGCTGACTTAAACGCTTGATACTCAATCATGTAGTCCTATTGCAGGTAGCCGTGGACCATGCAGTGCGGGGTGAGGAGATATACCGCTGGCGTAGTTATGAAATGGGATTGAACCTGGGCATTTCGCCCATAAACAAGCCCAGGGCGCGCGACAGCTTGGAACGTGCCCGAGACAAGCAGGCCAATATCCGCACCATGTACAGCCAGCACAAGAAAGCGGCCCAGGATCTGATTGCCAATGTGGAGATCGGCTTGTTCCCCTGCAAGGACCCCCTGCCATTCGTGCGCCGGTGAACGGCGAAACAGCAGCGGGATCTGGACCACGCGGTACAAAGCGGCGCTTGGCAAAACGCACAATGGCTGGAGAGGGAGCACGCATTCATGCTGCCCAACAGTCAGCTGTTGCTGGACGGTTTGCAGGGCTTGGGCTCACGAGACCGGACCATGGCTGTGATCAATGACTTTGCCCAGTTGCGTAAGCCATTTTTGGAGCCCAAGCGCAAACGAAAGCCTACAGTTAAGTCGAGGTTGGCTAGGTAATTCACGGGCCTGCCGCATACTTTGGGCAATCCTCATTTTCCGAGGCCTACTGGGCGCAGACCGTATCGAACACGGTTTCTTCGTTGGCTGCTGACTCCACTGAAATCCAGACTTTGGAGTTGATGGTTTTGGAGGAAATTTTCTTACCCGCTGCCATGGGGCCAGCAAAGGTAGTCACTGCCATGACCCGGTAGGTCGCTTTTTCGCAGTCGTACTCGGATTTGGTAAGGACTGACATTTCTCCGTTTTTGCCGCGTTGTTTAAGGTCTTGCAGTTCTAAAACTTTTCTTATGTTCCCCTGGGAGTGCATGCTCTGTAAATCGACATAGAGCGAATCGACGTCATTTTCACCAATGTTGCTCCATTCAGCCCATACGGAGCCGGCAAACAACAAGGCAATTGCGAGCACGAGTGTCTTCATAAGAATACGCTCCGAATGACTGAAATTTTGCGGTTACGCCCTCACATGCTCAAGCGTATGCAAGCTCTGACTTAGCGCAGGCGCAATTCATGAAATTCGTAGATCGCTGCCTGCGCCTCAGATACTTTTGGGTCCTCGGAAAGAACTGTACGCCCAAGACAAGTCCACTGGCTTGATTACAGTCAAATCAAACTTGCGGTTTGGCGTCCGGCAATCCGTTTAGGTATTTGCGCTATGCCTGTCAGGACTCTGGCCACCGGCTTGATAAATGGCTACAAATCCGCATGCGAACCACCGGTTTTTGGGGTGATTCGGCATATTTGTACGGAATTTCAGGGAAATTTTTCGGCGGGCATGTGCAGGATAAATACTTGTATGCGACTGAGCGAAATTACCGAACCCAAGACCCCTGACCAATTGCGGATGGATACCCTACGTGCCACGCAAAAGCGCGCCAGCAATGCCGTCAAGATGGAGCGTAATCGCCAGAAGGTCCAGAGTGCGCAAAAGGCAATTCAGCAGCTACGCGCGCCCAAACTCACCACACTGGAGCCGATCA
>CANIRI010000297.1 GCA_947469815.1 Comamonadaceae bacterium
CAGTACAACTCGATCAAGCCCTATTTGATCAACGACACCCGCCCGCCCGAAAAAGAGCGCCTGCAAAGCCCCGAGGAACGCGAAGAACTCAACGGTTTGTACGAGTGCATTTTGTGCGCCAGCTGTTCCACCAGCTGCCCCAGCTTCTGGTGGAACCCGGACAAATTCGTCGGCCCAG
Organism: Comamonadaceae bacterium; assembly: GCA_947469815.1. Classification (GTDB taxonomy): domain Bacteria; phylum Pseudomonadota; class Gammaproteobacteria; order Burkholderiales; family Burkholderiaceae_C; genus Allorhodoferax. Next base: position 179 of record CANIRI010000297.1, read on the forward strand.
CCGGTCTGTTGCAAGCCTATCGCTTCATCGCCGACAGCCGCGACCAGGCCACCGCCGAACGGCTGGACAACCTGGAAGACCCCTACCGCCTGTTCCGCTGCCACACCATCATGAACTGCGTCGACGTCTGCCCCAAGGGCCTGAACCCGACCAAGGCGATTGGCAAGATCAAGGAAATGATGGTCTTGCGCGCCGTGTAAGCTAGGGAAGAGTGCCTTGCCTGAAACGCTGATTGACGCCCGCGCGCTGAGCAAGCTGCATTGGCGGTGCCGGCGCGGTCTGCTAGAGAACGACTTGTTCGTCGAGCGGTTTTTCCAGCGGTTTTCAGACACGCTAACGGACGCAGATGCGCAGGCCTTGGGCTTGCTGATGAACCTGGGTGATAACGATTTGTTGGATTTGAATCTGGGCCGCAAGACACTGGCCCAAGTGGATGAAGCGCTGGTACGCGAGGATGTGCGCCGGGTGCTGGATATGTTGAGAAAACCCATTGAAAGGTGAGAAATGAAGTTGTCTGATAACAAAGCCACGCTGTCTTTTAGCAACGGGCGCCCCGCAATTGAACTGCCCGTGTACAGCGGCAACATCGGCCCTGAAGTCATCGACATCCGCAAGCTCTACGGCCAGACCGGCATGTTCACCTACGACCCCGGATTTTTGTCCACTGCGTCCTGCCAGTCCGCTATTACCTTCATCGATGGCGACAAGGGCGAGCTGCTGTACCGTGGCTACCCGATTGAGCAGCTCGCGACCCAGTGCAATTACATGGAAACCTGCCACCTGCTGCTCTACGGCAATCTGCCCGGCGCGGCGGCCCAAACGGCCTTTGTCAAGAACGTCAAGTACCACACCATGGTCAACGAGCAAATGCAGTTTTTCCTGCGTGGCTTCCGCCGTGACGCACACCCTATGGCCATCATGACTGGCCTGGTTGGCGCGCTCTCAGCTTTCTACCATGACAGCACCGACATCAACAACGCCGAGCACCGCGAAGTCGCCGCCATCCGCCTGATCGCCAAAATGCCCACGCTGGTTGCAATGGCCTACAAATACAGCGTCGGCCAACCCTTTATGTACCCCAAGAACGAGCTGAGCTACGCCGGCAACTTCCTGCACATGATGTTTGCCACGCCCTGCGAGCCCTATGTGGTGAACCCCGTGATCGAGCGCGCGATAGACCGCATCTTCACCTTGCACGCCGACCACGAGCAAAACGCCTCGACCTCCACCGTGCGGCTGTGCGGCTCATCCGGCACCAACCCCTTTGCAGCCATTGCCGCAGGCGTGGCCTGCTTGTGGGGACCCGCGCACGGCGGCGCCAACGAAGCCTGCCTGCAAATGCTGGAAGAAATCCAGGCATCCGGCGGTATCAGCAAAGTCGGCGAGTTCATGAACCAGGTCAAGGACAAGAACTCCAACGTCAAACTGATGGGCTTTGGCCACCGCGTCTACAAAAACTACGATCCGCGCGCCACCCTGATGCAAGAGACTTGCAACGAGGTGCTGGAGGCGCTGGGCCTGCAAGACGACCCGCTGTTCAAGCTGGCCAAGGCTGTGGAAAAAATCGCGCTGGAAGACGACTACTTTGTGTCGCGCAAGCTCTACCCCAACGTCGATTTTTATTCGGGCATCGTGCAACGCGCCATCGGCATTCCGGTCAAATTGTTCACCGGCATCTTTGCGCTAGCCCGCACCGCCGGCTGGATCGCCCAGTTGAACGAGATGATCAGCGACCCGGAATACAAAATCGGCCGCCCGCGCCAGTTGTTCACCGGTTCGCCGCGGCGAGACGTGCTGCCCATCGCAAACCGCTGAAGCCCGGCCAAGGGGCGCGTCCCGCAGCGCGCGGGCCGGTTTCTTACCGGCCCCGCGTAAAATCGCCGTCCCCGCTTAAAGGAATCCGATGGGACGCACGCTATACGACAAGATTTGGGACGAGCATGTCGTCCACACCGAAGAAGACGGCACCGCCATCCTCTACATCGACCGCCATCTGGTCCACGAAGTCACCAGCCCGCAAGCCTTTGAGGGCATCCGCCAAGCCGGGCGCAAGGTCTGGCGCGTCAGCTCCATCGTGGCCACCGCCGACCACAACACACCCACCACCGGCTGGGAACTGGGCTACGACGGCATCACCGACCCTATCAGCAAAGAGCAGATCACGACACTGGACCGGAATATGGCGGAGTTCGGGTCCGCGGCATTCTTCCCCTTTCTGAGCAAACGCCAGGGCATCGTCCACGTCATCGGACCAGAAACCGGTGCCACCCTGCCCGGCATGACGGTGGTTTGCGGCGACAGCCACACCTCCACGCATGGCGCATTCGGCGCGCTGGCGCACGGCATCGGCACCTCCGAGGTCGAGCACGTGATGGCCACACAGACCCTGTTGGCAAAGAAAGCCAAAAACATGCTCATCAAAGTTGAGGGCAAATTGGCCAAAGGCGTCACCGGCAAAGACGTGGTGCTGGCCATCATCGGCAAGATCGGCACCGCCGGGGGCACGGGTTACACCATCGAGTTTGCCGGCTCCGCCATCCGCGGTTTGAGCATGGAAGGCCGCATGACCTTGTGCAATATGGCCATCGAAGGCGGCGCGCGCGCCGGTCTGGTCGCGGTGGACGACAAAACCATCGAATACGTCAAAGGCCGCCCGCTCTCGCCCTCTGGGTTGGAGTGGGATCAGGCGGTGGTCTATTGGAAAACTCTGCAATCGGATCCCGACGCCCAGTTTGACGCCGTAGTCGCCTTGCGCGCCGAAGACATCCTGCCGCAGGTGACCTGGGGCACATCGCCCGAGATGGTGCTGGACATCAACGGCATCGTTCCCGACCCTGACAAAGAAAAAGACGCCAACAAGCGCGGTGCGATCGAGCGCGCCTTGACTTACATGGGCCTGCAACCGGGTAAAGCGCTGAATGACTTGTTCGTGGACAAAGTTTTTATTGGCTCGTGCACCAACAGCCGCATCGAAGACATGCGCGAAGCGGCTGCCGTGGTGAAGAAGCTGGGCCAAAAAGTCGCCAAGAACATCAAGCTGGCCATGGTGGTCCCCGGCTCAGGCCTGGTCAAAGAGCAGGCC
>CANIRI010000298.1 GCA_947469815.1 Comamonadaceae bacterium
CCTGGGTATAGCAACGTATCCTCAGGTAATAGATGAAGTTGATCTGCGAAGGTCTGGTACATCGCGGCAGGGCTGCCGCCGTTGTGGCAGTTGCCCGCGCCGGCGTTGAACAGGGTGTCACCCGAGAACAGCGCGGGCTGGTCGGTGTGGGCGCGCAGGCAGATGTGGCAGAAGGTGTGGCCGGGTGTATCCAGGGCTTCAAGCTCCACGGTTTTTCCCACCTTGATGACATCACCCGCAGAGAGCCCGCGCGTCATACCCGGAATTGTGTCCTTGGCCGCATGGTGCGCCAGCACCGCCGCGCCGGTTTTTTCCACAATGGCCTGGTTGCCGTCGATGTGGTCGTGGTGCTCGTGGGTGTTGAGGATTTGGGTGATCTGCCAGCCGGCTTGTTTGGCCGCGTCCAGGCACTTTTTACTGTCGAGCGGGTCGATGGCCAGCGCCTCGCCGGTCTCGGGGCAGGCGACCAGGTAGTTGAAATTACGGTATGCGTTACCGGTCCATATTTGTTTGACGAGCATCGGTGTCCTTGTGTGCGCTTCAGGCCGGCTTGCTCCCGAGTTGCACGCCCGCGCCCTGGTTTTGCATGATTTGGTTGAGCAGCTTAACCGAGGCGTACACCGCCGCGATGGCCGGTGCCGGGGTGTGGGTCAGGCGGGACATTTCCAGCACCGAGCCGATCAAGGCCTCGGTTTCCAGCGAGCGCCCGGCCTCCACGTCCTGCAGCATCGAGGTTTTGTGCGCGCCTACCTCCAGCGCCCCGGCGATGCGTTTGTCGATGCTGACGCGGAACGTCACCCCCAACTTCTTGGCAATGTTTTGGGCCTCTTCCATCATGGTGGCGGCGAGTTGCCGGGTCTCGGGGAACTGGCAGATTTCGGCCAGCGTGGCGTGGGACAGGGCGCTGATGGGGTTGAAGGACAAATTGCCCCAGGCTTTCAGCCAGATCTCCGAACGGATGTCTTTGAGCACCCGCGACTTCAGCCCCGCGTGGACCAGCACATCGTGCATGCGCTGGGCGCGTTCGCTGATGCTGCCGTCGAGTTCGCCCAGCGGGAAGCGGTCGCCCTCGACATGGGCGATGACACCGGGTCGCGGCACGCTGGCCGCCGGGTAAACCACGCAGCCCAGAATCCGCTCGCTGGCGATTTTTTCGGTCAGCAGACCCTGGGGGTCCAGGCTGCGCAGCCGGTGGCCTTCGTATTCGCCGCCCAGCTTTTGAAAATACCACCAGGGCAGGCCGTTTTGCACCGTCATGACCATCGTGTCGGGCTCCAGGACTGTGTCCAGATCCGCCGCAACCCGGTCCAGAAAATGGGCCTTGAGCGCCAGAATCACCAGGTCTTGTTTGCCGGCCTCGGTGACCGAGGCACAGGCGGTCACCGGAACCACGTCCACCCGCCCGTCGTGCCATTGCAAAGTCAGGCCGTCGCGCCGGATGGCTTCCAGGTGCGCACCCTGGTCAACCACGGTCACGGCGTGGCCAGCCAGCGCCAGTTTGGCCGCCAAAAGCCCGCCAATCGCCCCGGCCCCAACCACGCAGACCCGCATGGGGGCGGGCGCTTTTTTGAGCAAATAGGGGCTGGGCACAAGCTGGTCAAACCGGTTGCTCAGGCGGCCTACGCCTTCGATCACGATTTCCATGTGGTTGCTGGCGTCCGACATGGGTCCAGCGCCCAGCGAGGTGCCGCAGGAAATCAGATCCCCCGGCATCAGCGTCATGTACTGCGACAGCATCGCCACCAGCTTGTGGGGCGGGAAGAACATGTCGTCTACGGGGTAGTTCTGTTTTTCCTGCCCGTTGATGAAGGTTTGCACCCGCAGTTGCATGGGATCCACGCCGGTGGCAATGGCCGGGCCGAAGGGGCCGAAGGTGTCAAAGCTTTTGGCCCGGGTCCATTGGTCGAAACTGGGGTTTTCCTTGAGCAGGTCGACCGCCGTGATGTCGTTCACGCAGGTGTAGCCAAAGATGTAGTCGGCGGCCTGCGATTCGTCAATGTTGGCGCACGGCTTGCCGATCACGATGCCGAGTTCCCCCTCGTAGACGATGCGCCCGGCATAGCCCTGGGGGCGCAGCACCGGCTGTCCGTGCGGGTGGTAAGCGTTGGAGGTCTTGATGAAGTACAGCGGTACCTCGGGCACCGGGAACTTGTTTTTCTCGGCCAGTTGGTGGAAGTTGTTCCACAGGCAGATCATTTTTGAGGGGTGGCAGGGCGGCAGCAGCTGGACCTCGTCCCGCGGGATTTGCTGGCCGCTGGGGGCCGGTGTGCCGAACATGTCACCGGTGTGAACCGCAATCAGGTCCCCGTGCAGGGTGCCGAAACCCTCCAAAGCCTGGTGCGTAAAACGGACCCAATCGCTCATGTGTGTCTCCTGCTTCTATCGAACAGGCGCTTGTTATAGGGCGATCCGCCCGCTGGGATGCCAACTGCCGTAGAAATCTTCTGTACGCCCCGCACTGAAATTTTTTCAGCAGGGCCGGCGCAGCCGCGCGGTGCGGGGCGGTAACCCACGGGTTTGTCCTTACACTCGCGTGCGCTCTCGTGGGCGCTTTTTCCCCCCAGTTGGAGCCCTTGCCATGAAGTTTCGCTTCCCCATCATCATCATTGACGAAGACTTCCGCTCGGAAAACACCTCCGGCCTGGGCATTCGGGCGCTGGCGCAGGCCATCGAAACCGAGGGCTTTGAGGTGCTGGGGGTGACCAGCTACGGCGACCTGAGCCAGTTCGCCCAGCAGCAAAGCCGGGCCAGCGCCTTTATTTTGTCCATCGACGATGAGGAATTCACCCCCGGCCCCGATTTGGACCCGGCGGTTCTCAACCTACGCCAGTTCATTGAAGAGGTGCGGCGCAAGAACCTGGACGTGCCGATTTATGTGTACGGCGAGACCAAGACCAGCCGCCACATCCCCAATGACATCCTGCGCGAGTTGCACGGCTTCATCCACATGTTCGAGGACACACCGGAGTTTGTGGCGCGCCACATCATCCGCGAGGCCAAGGGCTACTTAGAGGGCGTGCAGCCGCCGTTTTTCAAGGCGCTGCTGGACTACGCGGAAGACGGCTCCTACTCCTGGCATTGCCCCGGCCACTCCGGTGGCGTGGCGTTTTTGAAAAGCCCGGTGGGGCAGATGTTCCACCAGTTTTTCGGCGAAAACATGCTGCGCGCGGACGTCTGCAACGCGGTGGACGAACTCGGCCAGCTGCTGGACCACACCGGCCCGGTGGCGGCCAGCGAACGCAA
>CANIRI010000299.1 GCA_947469815.1 Comamonadaceae bacterium
GCACCGGAATCGGCTGGGTGCTGGTGCACACTTCCAACGCTACGCCGTGGTTGTGCAGCAGCAGTTCGAACTGCGCGCGGTAGTAGGCGTCGAACAAATCGGGGCGGGTGATCGTGGTCTCAAAGCGCCCGGGACCGGCTACAAATCCGTAGCTCAAACCCGTGCCCTCAGCGTTACCCTGGCGCGAGACGGTGTCGGTTTTGACCCGTACCAGCGGGTAACAGGCCCGCACATGGCCCAGCGTGTCATCGCCCGCCACGAAGCGACGCATGGCATCGCGCAGGTGGGTGATGGACTGCTCGTAAATCTTCTGCACTTGGGCCAGCGCTTCGCCGGCGTTGAGGAAGCGCTGTGGGGCGATGAAGGGCGGCTCGGTCAACATGCGGGCATTGTGCCTGTGCGGTATGACCTGCCTTGCGGGCCCGGCCGGTGGCGTCTAATCCGGTCTTTACCCGTCTCTCACTTCCGGACGCCGCCACCATGGACATCACGCAGCCGCTCACTTTGCTAGGGGGTATCAGCCCTGCGCGTTTCATGCGCCAGTATTGGCAGAAAAAGCCCCTGCTGATCCGCCAAGCCGTCCCCGGCATGCAGCCGCTGCTGGCGCGCGCCGCGCTCTTTGCGTTGGCGGGGCAGGACGATGTCGAGTCGCGCCTGATTACCCGCGCGTCTAAGGGGGGAACCTGGCGCTTGCGCCATGGTCCTTTTGCGCGTACCGCGATCCCCAAGCTCAGCCAGCCCGGCTGGACTTTGCTGGTGCAGGGCTTGGACCTGCATCTGGATGCCGCACATGCGCTGCTGGAGCAGTTTGCCTTTGTGCCGCGCGCGCGGCTCGATGACTTGATGGTGAGTTTTGCCACCGACGGCGGCGGTGTGGGACCGCACTTTGACAGCTACGACGTGTTCCTGCTGCAAGCGCAGGGCCAGCGTCGCTGGCGCATCGGTCGACAGAAAGACCTGACGCTGCAGGCTGATGTTCCGCTGAAAATCCTGCGTGACTTTCAGCCCGAGCAGGAGTGCTTGCTGGAAGCCGGCGATATGTTGTACTTGCCCCCACGCTACGCCCATGACGGCGTGGCCCAGGGCGAGTGCATGACCTATTCCATCGGCTTTCGCGCACCCGCGCAGGGCGAGTGGGCACAGGACCTGATGCAGCGGCTCGCCGACGTAGCGGGTGACGCCACCGGCGCACGCTACGCCGACCGTTACCAAGCTGCGATAGCGCAATCCGGCGCGATTCCCGAGGCCTTACAGGAATTCGCGCGCCGCGCGGTGGAGAAAGTCTTCAGCGACCCCCTCGCTTTCGAGCGCTCGGTGGGCGAAAGCCTGACCGAACCGAAAGCGAATGTGTTTTTCACACCGAATGCGGCTACCTTGGGCGGCGGCATCGCCGTAGACCGGAGTACCCGCCTGCTGTACGACGAACGCCACGTATTCATCAACGGCGAGGCCTACCGGGCCGAGGGCAAGGATTTTGCGCTTTTGAAAGACCTGGCGAATCTGCGAAGTCTCTCGGAGCGCGAGGTCAAGGGCTTGAGTGCACAAGCGCGGGGTTTGCTGCAGGAGTGGCTGGAAATGGGCTGGATTCATGCAACGCATTCAACGTAGCCCGAAATGAATCCGTACTATTTTGGTGCGGATCTGAGGGGTCCAGAGGGTTAACCCCTAGGGGGCTTCGCAAGATTCGTATAATCGTCGTCTCTGACGGTTAGCCCACAAGCCTGTTCGTCAGGGTTCGGCGGGTTTACCCGTCGGGCGGTTCCGTAATTTTTTCTTCAACGCACTTACTTTATTCATATGAACAAATCACTCGTTTTGGCAGCCATCATCGCTGCTGCTGCTCTGGCTGCTTGCGGTAAAAAAGCGGAAGAAGCTGCTGCTCCTGCGCCCGCACCTGCTGCCGCTGAAGCACCTGCCGCACCCGCTGCTGCTGACGCTGCTGCACCAGCTGCTGCCCCCGCTGCCGCTGACGCTGCTGCACCAGCCGCTGCTCCTGCAAAACCTTAAGTTTTCAGGTACAAAAAAACCACCCTTTCCGGGTGGTTTTTTTTCGCCTGTACAAAACCGGCGAGGGGGTCCGAATTCAGGTTAACGGGTTTCTTGCTGCAACACTTTGAGGATGCCGGTAGCGCTGTCGGTTTGGTCTGGTGCTCCGCCCGCATCCCGCACGGACACGACAGCGCCGTCTTTCACACCCTGCACCAAAACCTGGAACTGCTGTGGCTGTGCATCTTTTTTGCTGGTGAATAGCTTCTTGAAAAAGCCCGGCTCGTTCTTGGGGTCTGGCACCGGCACGTAACGCACCTGGTAAATGCCTTTGCTGCGGTCCCGGTCTTCCACGGTGAATCCGCTGCGATCGAGCGCCAAACCAACCCGGCGCCAGGCACGGTCAAAGTTCTCGGCAATCGTCAGGACCTGGATTCCATCTTGCGTCACCAGCGCAGACAGTGCCGGGGGAATAGCCGCCTCGACCGCAGCTTGGGCTTGCGGCTCGGTACTGCCCAGGCTGAGCATGATCCGGCGCAAAAATTCGGTTTCCAGCTCCGGGTCGGTTGGGCGCGGTTGCCAGATGGTCTGACTGCCCCGTTCCTCTGTGTAGACCTCGATGACGCCCCGGTGGCTGACATACACCTCGGTCTCACCCAGCGCATTCACCTCGATACGGGTGCGGAACTTGTCGCGCTCGGACGTGGAATAAATGCTGTCAATCATGCTGCCGAACAACTTGCGCAGCCCGTCCATCGGAATCTTGGCGCGGTTCTCTGCCCACTCCGTTTCCAGGATGCCCAGCGTCTTGTTATCCGTTGCTAGAACAAAACCGTTGGTTACCCAGAATTTGCGCAGCGTGTTCCAAACGGCGTCGGTCGGTTGCTTGATAACCAGCCAGCGCTGGTTGCCTTGGCGCTCCATGCGAGCCCCACTGCCGCCCGCTGCTCCCAGCTCAATAGCCGACTGGTTGACATCGGGGGCGGCTTGCGCATTGCTTGCCGACACCGAGCCATTCACAACCGCGTACCGGGTTTCTTTGGACAGCTGTGTCAGGTCGGGTGGCACCACAAGCGGCGTCGTCTTCTGGCCTGACCTGTAGTCAATTTTTCCGGTTTCTGTGATGCCACATCCGCCGATAACCATCACCAGCAGTGGCAGTGACCATTTAAATAGCTTCATCCGTCGGTTCCTTTGGGGAATATGAGCCAACTCGGGCTGGTCTTGGGGTGTTAGGCCAGCACGCCGCTGCTGCGC
>CANIRI010000300.1 GCA_947469815.1 Comamonadaceae bacterium
GAATACCGCCAAGGGGCCAACGGCAGGAAGAAAATTCTCCTCCGGATCTTCGGCGCAAATGCGCGCCTCGATCGCGTGGCCCTTGATCTGCAACTGGTCCTGGCGCAAGGGCAGCGGCTCGCCGTTGGCCACGCGCAATTGCCACTCCACCAAATCCAGCCCGGTGATCGCCTCGGTAACCGGGTGCTCGACTTGCAGGCGCGTGTTCATTTCCATGAAAAAGAATTGCATGGATTCCGGCTGGTCGTAGCCGCCTTGCTCGACGATGAATTCCACCGTCCCCGCACCCACGTAGCCCACAGCCCGGGCGGCAGCAACCGCCGCAGCGCCCATCTGCGCGCGCAAGGCTTCTGTCATGCCGGGGGCGGGGGCTTCTTCCAGCACTTTTTGGTGGCGACGCTGCACCGAACAATCGCGCTCGAACAGGTGCAGGTAATTGCCATGGCTGTCGCCAAAAATCTGTACCTCGATATGGCGCGGGCGTTGCACATATTTTTCAATCAGCACAGCGCCGTTGGCAAAGCTGCTCACCGCCTCGCGCTGGCAGCCCGCCAAGGCGGCGGCGAAGTCGCCCGCGCGCTCGACGATGCGCATGCCCTTGCCGCCGCCACCCGCGCTGGCCTTGATCAGGACGGGATAGCCCAAGCGGTCAGCCTCGCTTTGCAAGAGCGCTGCGTTCTGGTCTGCGCCGTGGTAGCCAGGCACCAGCGGCACACCGGCGTGCGCCATCAAAGCCTTGGCCTGCGCCTTCAAGCCCATGGCGCGCATCGCGCTCGGTGGCGGGCCGATGAAGACCAGACCGGCGTCCAGACAGGCCTGCGCAAAGTCGGCGTTCTCGCTCAAAAACCCGTAGCCCGGATGCACCGCTTGCGCGCCGCTGGCCTTTGCTGCTGCAATGATGGCGTCGCCACGCAAATAGCTGTCGGCGGCAGCTGAACCGCCGATGTGCAGCGCCGCGTCGCATTGCCGCACATGCAAGGCCTGCGCGTCCGCATCCGAATACACCGCCACCGTGCGAATGCCCATGCGCCGCGCCGTGGCCGCAACCCGGCAGGCGATTTCGCCGCGGTTGGCGATGAGGATGGTGGTGAACATGGATATCCCTGGCTAGTGCGGCATTACCTGCAAGCCACGCAGCGCGGCCATGACATCGAAATCAGCATCGCGGTGCAGCAGCATGTGCCCGTGGCGTATGCAATAACTTGCCAGTAACACGTCAACAGGGCTGCGCACCGTGTAGCCCTGCGCGCGCAGGGCGCTGTAATGCGCGGCGGCCAGCAGCGCATTGTCAAGGCCGCCGATTTCAACGATATCGAGCGCTAACAAGAGATCATGGGCGCGTTTTTGCTCTTTGGGCGAAGCAAAGCCCCGCATGACTTCAAACACCACCAAGTCGGCCACGCCCAGATCCACGGTGGCCTTGCCACCCTGCAACCATGTCAGGAGCTGCTGCACCGGCCGGTTACGTGTTCCGCGGAAGTAATCGATCCAGACGCTGGAATCAACCAGGATCACTTGGCGCGCCCCCGCTTGACGGGAGCAGCCTTGGCCACTTGCGCGGGAGTTAGGTAGGGTCGGGGTTCCGCCTCTTCAACCGATAAAGCCTGTTGCTCGCGCCACTGCGCCCAGCCTTCATCCGAGTCGTCCCAATGCAGCGTGCCAAATGCGTTCAACAATGCGTCATAGGCTTTGCGCCGCTTAATCATGCGCAAGCCCTCTTCCACCGCCTCGCGCTTGGTCTTGAAGCCGCCGGCCGCCATAGCGGCTTCCATGAGCTTGTCGTCAATTTCAATATTGGTTCGCATAAAGCACCATCAATGTGTATGAAATTGAAAAACTATACACATTGCGCGATGACGGGTCAAGGCCATCATGGTTTCCACACCACATCATCGTTGACGGCATACAGCGCGCAGGTGTTCCCGTTGTTGCGTTGGCAATTGCCCAATGCCCGGCCTGCGGCGTAGTCACCACGGGCAAAGCCATAGCCACCCTTGGGCGTGATAGCAAAAGCTTTCGGAGCCGCCATCTCCAAAAACTTCGCATAAGCCGCCTTGCCCGCGTTGCTGACCGGCACCCGGCTGGCGTCCGCAATATCCGCAAACCCACTGGGCGGCGGCGCCGTCACGATGGCCGGTCGGTCGAACCCCAGGTCCTGCAGAAACCGGTCGACTACCGGCAGCCAGTGGTCCATGTCCTCATTTAAGCCGTTGTGTCCGTTCTCACCGGACGGGCCGAAGCTTGTGAATTGCGCCTGACCGCCACCCCGGGTCCATGCCTGGTGCCAGTCTTTGGGGATATCGGGGCCCCAATATTTGTCGTTTTGCCAGTACATCCAGAGCATGGGTACCTTGGCGATTTTGGCGATGTCACCCCAGTACCGGGTCGTCGCAGCGGGGTTGCAGGGACGTCCGGGGTTGACATCCGGGTTGCCGCCGGTACCGCCGGAAAAATTGATGCCGCCCAACAAACCCTCGGGTGCCCGGCCCACGGTCGCCACCGAAGTCAACCCGCCTACCGATTGGCCGGCGACCAGCCAGCGTGTCGCATCGACATAAGGCAGGGTTTTGGCGAATTCCACAGTGGCCAGCACCTGCTGCGACGCGGCTATGGACATGGGCTCGATGTTTTTGCAGGCGCTGTTTTCGGGGTCAAAGTCGCCGTAGGTTTCCGCATAGCCAATGCGGGTGGGTGCCATGACGACAAACCCCTTGGCGACCAGGTAACGCGCCGCCGTCTCCGGGCGGGAGCGGCCCTGCTGCGCGCGCTTTTCGGCGACGGAGCGGCCATGGTTAAAGACCACCAAGGGAAAAGGCCCGTCGCCAGCTGGCCGGTAGATGGTGATGGGCACCGGCTTAGTGGCCTCGCGCCCGTACATGTCTTTGACCGTGGCCTGGATGCGGACGACCTCTTCTTGCAGGTCTTTGGCCAGCACTTCCGTGGCCGGTGCCGCAACCGGGGTGACGTCCAGCGCCCATACCGGCGCGCTGCCCCAACACCACAGCGCCAGCGCCGTGGCGAGATACCGCTTCATCATTTTTTTCCTCCCCTTTTGCCCATTTCGCCCGTCTCGCCGCTACATCCTGAACACACCAAATGTCGTCGGCACCGGTGGCGCGTTACACGCCGCACTCAAACCCAGTGCCAGCACGCGGCGCGTGTCTGCCGGATCGATGATGCCGTCGTCCCACAGGCGTGCGCTGGCGTAATAGGGATGGCCCTGGGCTTCGTA
>CANIRI010000301.1 GCA_947469815.1 Comamonadaceae bacterium
CGCCCCAGCAGCAGCGGGGCCAGCAGATTCACTTCCAGTTGGCGGCGCATCAGCGGAGGGTCGAAGGCTATGCCGGTGTCGGGCTCAAAGAGCGACGCGTTGTTGACCACCGCGCGCAGGCCGCGGCTGCGCTGCGCGATGTGCGCCATCATCGCCAGCACTTCCGATTCCTGCGCCAAATCCGCAGCCACGGTGTCCACCGCCAAGCCTGCGCCGCGCAGTTCCTGCTGCAAGGCGTGGGCCGCTTCGCCCGAGCGGGCGTAATGACACCACACGTGCCAGCCCGCTTGCGCAAAACTGCGCACCAGCAATTGGCCCAGGCGGTGTGCGCCGCCGGTAATCAAAACATGGTCTGCCATGGTGTGTCGCTGAATGCCTCGTGGGTCTGGGGTGCCGCCAGGGGCTGGGGTGCGCCGCATAATCGCCGCCACCGCAACTCGCCCGCCCGTCTTATGGAGCCAAGCAACCCGCTGGAGGTGGCTATTAGAAACCACCTCGCCGCGCGCGGCGGCTGGATGGGTTTTGACGACTTCATGCAGCAAGCGCTGTACACGCCGGGCCTGGGCTACTACGCCAACACCCTGCCCAAATTCGGCGACTCGGCGCAGGCGACCGGCGCGCAAGCCGCCGGTAGCGACTTCGTCACCGCCCCCGAACTCACACCGCTCTTCGGCTACGCGCTGGCGCGCCAGGTGGCGCAGGCTTTGCAGGCAACGGGCTGCGACGAGATATGGGAATTCGGCGCGGGCAGCGGCGCACTGGCCGGGCAGCTGCTGGACGCTCTGGACGAAATGGGCGTTACCGTGCGCCGCTACACCGTGGTGGAACTCTCGCAAACCCTGGCCGCACGCCAGCGCGAAAGCCTGGCGCGCCACGCGGCGCGCATGCACTGGGCCGACGCATTGCCCGCTGCGATGAGCGGCGTGCTGATTGGCAACGAGGTGCTCGACGCCATGCCGGTGCAGTTGCTGGCGCGGGTGGGCGGCGTCTGGCACGAGCGGGGTGTGGTTGCTGGCGAAGCGGGTTTCACGTGGAGCGACCGGCCCAGCAGCCTGCGCCCGCCCTGCGCGATCGAAGGCGAGCATGATTACCTGTGCGAAATCCACCCCCAAGGCGAAGCCTTTGTACGCGGTCTGGGCCAGCGGCTGCAGCGCGGCCTGATCCTTCTGCTTGACTACGGTTTTGGCCAGGACGAGTACTACCACCCGCAGCGCCACATGGGCACCGTGATGTGCCACCGGGTCCACCGCAGCGATATGCACCCGCTGGTCGATGTGGGCCTCAAAGACATAACCGCCCACGTCAACTTCAGCGGTATCGCCTCGGCAGGCGATGAGGCGGGCCTGGAGCTGCTGGGCTACACCACGCAAGCCCATTTTTTGATGAACTGCGGCCTGGTCGATTTGATGCAGGCGGCCAGCGCCGCGCAGCGCAACCGCGCCGAGAAGCTGATCCTGGAGCACGAAATGGGCGAACTGTTCAAGGTGATCGCCTTGGGGCGGGGCTTTGACGAGCCGCCGCTGGGCTTTGCCCGGGGCGACCGCAGCCACCGGCTGTAAGCCAACAGAATTTAGACGCTACAGTCAGCGGGTTTGACTGAAAACCGCTTATTGCCCCCGCGATCCATGCCCGATATCACCTTTCCCTCCCACATGCCCCCGGTTGCCGGGGTCGACATTGGCGGCACCAAGGTGGCTGTCAGCGTAGCCGATGGCCGGGGGGTGCGCGGCAAGTTGTCCCAACCCACCGCCGTGCGCGGCGGGCGTGACGCGCTGGCCTTGCAGGTGGTCGATCTGGTGCACCAAAGCTGCGCGCTGGCCGGCGTGGCGCCGGCCGATTTGGCGGCGGTCGGCGTGTCCTCCTGTGGCCCTTTTGTGATGCGCGAAGGCCTGGTGGAGCTGAATTCACCCAATATCTGCGGCGGCATGGCTGGTGCGGCGCGCGGCCTGCCCAACGACTGGCCTACCGCCTACCTGGAAGCGCCCTTGCGCCAGGTGTTCCCCGGTGTGCGGGTGGAAAACGACGGCATCGCCGCCTTGGAGGCCGAGCGCCGCTGGGGGGCGCTACGCGATGTGGCCAATTGCGCCTATGTGACCTGGAGCACCGGCATTGGCGCGGGGGTCTGCGTCGATGGACGCGCTCTGCGGGGCAAAAACGGCAACGCCGGGCATGCCGGCCATATGTTTGTGAGCGACAACGACGAGGCCCTGTGCGGTTGCGGCAATCTGGGCGATGTGGAAGCGCTGATTGCGGGCAATGCGATTCCGCGCCGCTTTGCGGCTCAGGGAATTGCCGACGCCCCCGGCCTGTTTGCCGCCGCCCGCGCTGGTGAACCGCATGCCCAGGCGGTGGTGGACGAGTTGTGCCGGGTGATGGGCCGCGCCTTGTACAACCTGACCATTCTGTTTGACTTGCAGCGCATCAGCCTGGGTGGCAGCGTGTTCTGGCACCACCGTGAATTTTTGCTGCCCAAACTGCAAGCCTATGTGCATGGCAAGTTGCCGGCCTTGACCGAGGGCGTGGACTTTGTTCCCGCCGGACTCGGCGACCGGGTGGGCGACTACGCTGCGCTGGCCCTGGTCGTGGGCGATTAGGGCGCAGTAACCGGCGCTGTATTGCGCCGCAGCGTGGTCAGCGCAATCCCGCCGAGCACCAGCGCGCCGCCGATGTAGACCGCTTGCACCGGTTCTTCCCCATGCACCAGCCAGACCCACAGCGGGTTGAGTACTGCGTCGGCCATGGTGATCAACACCATATGGCTGGTCGCCACGCTGCGCGCACCGTGCATATAAAAAAGCAGCGGAATCGCCAGTTGCACCAGCCCCATGAACAGCAGCACCAGCACGTGTTCCCAGGACGGCACGGTCAGCACACCGCTGGCGCTGATGGCGACAAAGGTCAGCAGCCCGCCCAGAAACAGCGCAGGCTCCATGTCAAATTTCCGGTAGCGCCGCAAAGCCACGCTTTGGCTGGCAAAGCAGGCGGCCACCGCCAGGCCGGACAACACGCCCACGATGCCGGTCGCCTGCGCCTGGCCTTCGCCCAGCGCGATCACGGCCACGCCCAGCAGCGCCATCAGCATGGCCACGTAATAAATCGGTGGCGTGCGCTCACCCAGCCACAGGCGCGCGATTAGGGCCGCGAACAGGCCGGAGGTGGCGGTGAGGCACGAGATAGCGGCCACGCTGC
>CANIRI010000302.1 GCA_947469815.1 Comamonadaceae bacterium
CGCAAACGCTTGCTCAAGATTTCATAGTGGAAATCGTTGTTCTCTTTGAAGATATCGGTATCGGGCAGAAAGTGCACTTCGGTGCCGCGTTTCTCCGTATCACCGATGACTTTCATGGGCGAGACTTCGACGCCGTCCTGCATTTCAACGATGCGGTTTTGCACAAAACCACGGCAGAACTCCAGGGAATGGACCTTACCGTCGCGGCGTATCGTCAGGCGCAGCATTTTGGACAGCGCGTTCACGCAGCTCACGCCCACACCGTGCAGACCGCCGGAGACTTTGTAGCTGTTCTGGTTGAACTTGCCCCCGGCATGCAGTTCGGTAAGTGCAATTTCGGCGGCGCTGCGTTTGGGTTCGTGCTTGTCGTCGAGTTTGATACCGGTCGGGATCCCACGCCCGTTGTCGACCACGCTGATCGAGTTGTCGGAATGGATGGTCACCAGAATATCGTCGCAATGGCCGGCCAAGGATTCGTCGATGGAGTTGTCCACCACTTCAAAGACCAGGTGGTGCAGACCGGTTCCATCCGAGGTGTCACCGATGTACATGCCAGGGCGTTTGCGCACGGCTTCCAGGCCTTCGAGGATCTGGATCGAGGATTCTCCGTAGGCTTCGGTGGCACCCGCCTGGTCGGTGTCGATCAAGGGCTGGAAGTTCGAGCTCTCGCTGCCGCTTTCGCCGGTGTTCACGTTGGAGGTATCCGATGCCGCCGGTTCAACGGGCTTGTTTTCTTCTGTCATGGGTCGCTTTGTCTAATGGATGCGCGGGCTGGGCGGGCTGGAAAAAAATGACCCGGCGCGGAGCCGGGTGGGGTGGGGATAGGCGCTCAAATGCGCATGGGCATGACCACGTATTTGAAGTCGGCGTGGTCGGGAATGGTGAACAAGGCAGAGCTGTTGCTGTCGCTGAGTTCCAGGTTGACCATCTCTTGCGTCATGTTGCTCAGCACTTCGATCAGGTAGGTGACGTTGAACCCGATCTCGATCATGTCGCCGCTGTAATCAATGTCGAGCTCATCAACCGCCTCTTCCTGCTCGGCGTTGCTGGATGCGACACGCAAGGTGCCGGGCTCGATATTCAGGCGCACACCTTTGAACTTGTCGCTGGTCAGGATTGCGGTGCGCTGCAGCGTGGCCAGAAGGGCACTGCGACCCAGCGTGATGCGGTGCTTGTGGTTGCGCGGGATAACGCGGTTGTAGTCCGGGAATTTGCCCTCGACCAGCTTGGTCACAAACTCCATGCCGCCAAATGCGAAGCGCGCCTGGTTGTTGGCGAACTGCATTTCAATGTCGCCCGGCTCGTCCGACAAAAGACGTTGCAATTCGAGGACGGTTTTGCGCGGCAGGATGACTTCTTGTTTGGGCACTTCGACATCCAGCGTGGCGCAGGCAAAAGCCAGGCGGTGGCCGTCGGTGGCAGCCAGGCTGAGTTGCTTGCCTTCGGCAACAAACAAAATGCCGTTGAGGTAATAACGAATGTCGTGCACCGCCATGGAAAACGAGACCTGGGCCAGCAGTTCGCGCAATACTTTTTGCGGCACATTGAATATCGGGCCGAAGTTAGGCGCAGGCTGGACCAGCGGGAAATCTTCCGACGGCATGGTCTGCACTGTGAACTTGCTTTTGCCGCCTTTGAGGATCAGGCGGTTCTGGCTCGATTCCAGCGAAACTACCTGGTCTGCCGGCATGGTGCGCAAGATGTCAATCAGCTTGCGCGCGCCCACGGTGATCGTGAAGTCACCGGCATCGCCGCCGAGTTGGGCCTGGGTGCGGATTTGGATTTCCAGATCGCTGGTGGTGAATTCCAGTGTGTCGCCGGTTTTACGCAGCAGCACATTGGCCAGGATGGGCAAGGTATTGCGACGCTCGACGATGCCCGCAATCGATTGCAGCACTGCCAGCACCTCGTCCTGTCTCGCTTTCAACACAATCATTGTTTTCTCCGGTATTTTTCCAATTGCTGCGCAGCCGCGGCCGATTGCGCATTTTCGCCTAAAGGCTAGCCCTTCAGGGTTTGTTCTAACACGTGCAGCTGCTGGTTCACTTCCGTGAGTTGCAGGCGCTCAGCCCCGATTTTCCGCACCGCATGCAAAACGGTGGTGTGGTCCCGTCCGCCAAACAAGTCGCCGATCTCCGGGAGGCTCTTTTGCGTCAACTCTTTGGCCAGGTACATGGCAATCTGCCGCGGCCGCGCGATATTGGCAGGCCGCTTTTTCGAATACATGTCAGCAACCTTGATTTTGTAGTAATCGGCCACGGTTTTTTGGATGTTTTCAACCGAAATTTGCCGGTTTTGCAAGGACAGCAAGTCGCGCAGCGCGTCGCGCGCCAGCTGGATCGAAATGTCTTTTTGGTTAAAACGCGAATAAGCAAGGCATTTGCGCAGAGCGCCTTCAAGCTCGCGGACATTGGAACGGACATTTTTGGCAATAAAAAATGCAACCTCTTCTGGCATTTCTGCGCGCTCAGCGTGGGCTTTGTTGATCAGGATCGCCACCCGCATCTCCAGCTCGGGTGGCTCCAGCGCCACGGTGAGCCCGGCGTCGAAGCGCGATACGAGCCGCTCGGAAATGTCCACCAAGCCCTTGGGATAGGTGTCGCTGGTCATCACGATGTGCGAGCGTTTGGCGAGTAAGGCCTCAAAAGCATTGAAGAATTCTTCCTGGGTCCGATCCTTGTTGGCAAAGAACTGGACGTCGTCGATCAGCAACAGGTCCAGAGAGTGGTACTTCTCTTTGAACTGGTCAAAGGTCTTGCGCTGGTAGGACTTAACCACATCCGAGACAAACTGTTCCGCATGGATGTAGAGAACCTTTGCCTGCGGGCGGTCTGCCAGCAGCCGGTTACCCACCGCGTGCATCAAATGGGTCTTGCCCAAACCGACGCCACCATAGATAAACAAGGGGTTGTACATCTTGCCGGGTGTGCCCGCCACATGCATGGCGGCGGTGCGCGCCATCCGGTTGGCCTGGCCCTCGACCAGGGTGTCAAAGGTCAAAGCCGAGTTCAGTCGGTTCTTCACCAGTCCGCTGGGAATATCGCTCTCCGCTTCCGCCGGTGATGCTGCCAAGCCCGACGCCAACGCTACGGCAGGGACGGATTGCGGGCCATCTGGAAATCCATTTTTCTTTTCCTGGCGATGACTTACGCTCCAATCAATCACCAGGGACCGACCGTACACG
>CANIRI010000303.1 GCA_947469815.1 Comamonadaceae bacterium
AGGACGCCATGAACGCGCGGCTGATGGGCGTCGCACCCACGGGCAACGGGCGGCGCGAAAGCTACGCACATCTGCCCATGCCGCGCATGACCAATACCTATATGTTGGGTGGCAAAAAAGACCCGCAAGAAATTGTGGCCAGCATCAAAAAAGGCCTGTATGCCACCAACTTCGGCGGCGGGCAGGTGGATATCACCTCGGGCAAGTTTGTGTTCTCGGCCAGCGAAGCCTTCTGGGTGGAAAACGGCAAGATTCAATACCCGGTCAAAGGCGCCACGCTGGTGGGCAGCGGCCCGGAATGCCTCAAGCGCGTCAGCATGATTGGCAACGATATGTGCCTGGACAGCGGTGTCGGCACCTGCGGCAAAGAAGGCCAGAGCGTGCCGGTCGGTGTGGGCCAGCCCACGCTGCGCATCGATGGCTTGACCGTGGGCGGAACCGCCTGAGCCTTGTGCAGCTACGCCCGCTAGACGCGGGTGGCCAGCACCTTGTCGATACGCCGGCCATCGAGATCGACCACTTCAAAGCGCCAAGCCTGGCAGTCGATGCGCTCGCCCACCGCCGGTAGGCGGCCGCTCACCGACATCAACAGCCCGGCCAGGGTGTTGTAGCGGCCACGGTCCTCGTCCGGCAACTCGTCCAAATCAAGCCGGGACTTGAGCTCGGCCAGGGGCATCACACCATCGAGCAGCCAGGAACCGTCGGCGCGCTCTGTGGCCCAGGCGTCGATGCTGTTGCCATCGTTGTGCAACTCGCCGGTAATCGCCTCCAGCAGGTCACGCGGCGTCAGCAGGCCTTGCACCACGCCGTATTCATCGACCACAAAAACCAGACGACTGGCTTGTTTGCGAAATTGCTCCAGCAACTCCATACCGCTGAGCGTCTCCGGCACGAACACCGCCGGGCTGATGTGGGGCGACATGGCAGTCTCGGGCTGGTCGCGCATGTCCAGCAGCCGCGCTACGCTGATCACGCCCATCACCTCATCCAGCGAACCCCGGCACACCGGATACCAGGAGTGGCCGCCGTTCTCGCCCTGCGCGCCGGCCTGCGCCAGGCTGTCGCCCACAGTGCAGTCCGCGTCCAGCCAGGCCACGTCGGTGCGCGGTGTCATCAGCGAGGTCAGCGGCCGCTCGTCGAGGCGGAATACGTTTTGCACCATCTGATGCTCATGCTCCTCGATCACCCCGGCGTCCACGCCCTCTTCCAGGCTGGCGCTGATTTCTTCTTCCGTAACGTGGCGGGTCGCGTTGACATCGATCCGCAAAATCCGCAAGGTGTAGGCCGTGGTGCCCGACAACAGCTTGACGAAGGGTTTGGCTGCGACGGCCAGCCACAGCATGGGCCGCGCCACCCAGCGGGCCACCGCTTCCGGGTGCAATTGACCGATGCGCTTGGGCACCAGTTCGCCAAAAATAATGGTGGTGAAGGTGATAGTGGTGACCACAATCGCCGTGGCCGAAATCGCCGCCGCGCTTTGGTGCACGCCCCAGGTCTGCAACCACAGGGCCAGGCCGTCGCTGAAAGCAGCCTCGCCCACAATGCCGTTGAGCACGCCAATCGAAGTAATCCCGACCTGCACCGTACTCAAAAATTGATTGGGCTGACCCAGCAGCACCAAGGCTGCCTGTGCCCCTTTGTCCCCCGCCTCAGCCATGGCCGCCAAACGCGCTTTGCGGCTTGCGGCCAAGGCCAACTCGGACATGGCAAAGACGCCATTGAGCAGAGTCAGAAAAACGATCAGCAAAAATTCCATCGCGGGGCCACGACAATAAACACCATGGCACTTTACTTGATTGGCGATATACAGGGCTGCAACGCTGCGCTCGGGCGTTTGCTGGAACAGATCGACTTCTGCCCCTCGCGCGATACCGCCTGCTTTGTCGGTGACCTGGTCAACCGCGGACCGGATTCTCTGGGGGTTCTGCAACGCTTGATGGCCATGGGGGACGCAGCGCGCTGCATCCTGGGTAACCATGACTTGCACTTGCTCGCAGTGGCCCACGGTATCCGGGCACCGCACCGCGGCGACACGCTGGAGCCGATTCTGAACAGCCCGCAGCGCGACAGCCTGCTGGCCTGGTTGCGCACGCAGCCGCTGGCACGGATGGAGTCGCCTTACGGGAAAGACCTGCTGCTGGTGCACGCCGGGGTGCTGCCGGCCTGGACCGCGCAGCAAACCCTGGCACTGGCAGGCGAGGTCGAAGCCATTTTGCGCAGCGACGGCGTACACGCCTATCTGCAAACTATGTACGGCAACACGCCGTCCAGCTGGTCAGACGAGCTGCAAGGTGCGGATCGCTTGCGCGTCGTGGTGAACGCGCTGACACGCTTGCGCTACTGCAGCGCTGCGGGGGAGATGGAATTTGCCAGCAAGGAGACACAAGCTCCGGCGGGTTACCTGCCCTGGTTTGAAGTGCCAGGGCGCGCCAGCGCTGACACAGCAATTGCCTTCGGCCACTGGGCAGCGCTGGGCTGGACCGCACGCAACAATGTGTGGTGCTTGGACTCGGGTTGCGTCTGGGGTCGCAGCTTGAGCGCGCTGCGCATCGATGGCCTGGACGCCAGCGGCGAATTCATCACCAGCCGCTTCGAAGTGGATTGCAGCGCCGGGTGTTAAAGCCCCCGACAAGGGCCACACCAGGCCGCGCGCAATCCTGGAGCCCGTTCACACGGACTTGAACAAGGCGGCGACCACCCGCTTGGGTTTGATGTTCGCCGAAATACTGCGCCCGCTCGATGGCGGCTTGCTCGGCTCCCAGCTCGGCGCGTCGGGGGCTGCGGTGGGTTCATAGGGTTTGTCAAAAAACGGATCGCGCGGGGTCGCTGCGCGGGTGCTCTCACGGCGGGGCGCGCGCTCGGTGTGTTCGCGCCGCTCGACCCGGTCGCTGCGCTCCAGGCGTTCACCGCGGTCACGCTCCACACTCTCGCGGCGGGGCGGACGCTCGGCCACTCCCATATCCATGGGTTCGACCTCGCATTTCTTCTTGATCAGTTTCTCAATATCGGCCAGCAGGCGGGCGTCGTTGCCGCCACCCACAAAGCTGACCGCCAGGCCCGAGGCCCCAGCACGGCCGGTGCGGCCGATGCGGTGCACGTAATCTTCCGGCTTTTCCGGCACGTCATAGTTGATCACGTGCGAAATGCCGGCGACGTCGAT
>CANIRI010000304.1 GCA_947469815.1 Comamonadaceae bacterium
CGGTGCTTCAGTTACCCGCAATGACAGCACCATGCTGAATTTTCTGTATCTACCAGCCAATAACTGACTGGGCTCCCCGCCCCGATCGGCCGGTATGTGAAGCGTCCTCAGGACGCACCCTTATGACTTTTGAAGATCTCCAATTGGCTCCGGCCTTGTTAAAAGCTGTGCGCGAGCAGGGCTACGACGTTCCCACCCCGATCCAGGCGCAAGCCATTCCGCTGATTCTGGAAGGCCGCGACCTGCTCGGTGGCGCGCAAACCGGCACCGGCAAAACAGCTGCATTCACCCTGCCGCTGCTGCACCGCCTGACCATGAGCCGCAGCGCCCAAAACAAATTCGGCGGCACCGGCATCCGCGCGCTGGTGCTCACCCCCACCCGCGAACTCGCCGCGCAGGTCGAAGAATCTATCCGCACCTACGGTAAATACCTGCAGCTGACCAGCACCGTGATTTTTGGCGGTGTGGGCATGGGCCCGCAGGTTAGCAAACTCAAAAAAGGCGTAGACATTCTGGTGGCCACGCCAGGGCGTCTGCTGGACTTGCAACAGCAAGGCATGCTGGACCTGGGCCAGGTGCAAATTCTGGTGCTCGACGAGGCCGACCGCATGCTGGACATGGGCTTTATCCATGACGTGAAAAAAGTGCTGGCGCTGGTTCCCAAAGAAAAACAAAGCCTGCTGTTCTCCGCCACCTTCAGCGACGAAATACGCGACCTGGCCAACGGCCTGCTCAAAGACCCGCAAAGCGTGCAAGTGACGCCGCGTAATACCACCGTGCAGCGCATCACGCAGGTGATACACCCGGTTGGGCGCGGCAAGAAAAAAGCGCTGCTGGCGCACATCATCAATGAACACAACTGGAGCCAGGTACTGGTCTTCACCCGCACCAAGTTCGGTGCCAACAACGTGGCCGAGTTTCTGGAAAAGAACGGCATCAGCGCCATGGCCTTGCACGGCAACAAAAGCCAGTCGGCGCGCACCCAGGCGCTGGCCGGTTTCAAAAGCGGGGATGTGCGCGCCCTGGTCGCCACCGACATCGCCGCACGCGGTATCGATATCGACGAGCTGCCGCACGTCGTGAACTACGAAATCCCCAACGTCTGCGAAGACTATGTGCACCGCATCGGCCGCACCGGGCGCGCAGGGTCGGACGGCGCAGCCGTCAACCTGGTCAGCTTGGACGAAGAAGGCTTTATGGCCGACATTGAGCACTTCACCAAGCAGAACATCGAAGTGCGCTTAATCGAGGGCTTTGCCCCCGAACCCGGTGAGCGCGCCGAGCCCATCGCCATGGGCCGCCAAACCATTTGGGGCGGCGCGGGCAAACCGCCCAGCCGCGATGTCATGCAAGCCGCAGCCAAAGCCGCACGCACCGAAATGCTGGACCGTGTGCGGGAGAAAAAAGGCGCTGGCGGTGCGGGCCCACGCCATGGTGGCGGGCGCAACGGTGGCGGCGGCGGCGGTGCAGGACGTGGCGGACCACCGCGCGGTCATGGCAATGGCCAAGGCCATGGTGGCGCACGTCCGCCCCAGCCGCGCAATGATTTTGTGAACCTCGAAGAACAACCTCCCTTGAATCACGACGCCCCGCGCGGGAATCGCAACGGCGGCGGTCGTGGCGGCATGCCCGGCGGCGCACCCCGTCCAGCCGGCGGTGCGGGCGGACAGCCCGACCCCATGCGCACCAGCGTGGATTTGATGGCCGAACGCGGCGCGCGCCGCAACTACGGCGGCAACCGCCCACGCGGCGCATCCGCTGGTTTCGGTGCCGGTTACGGCGGCGTGCCCGAAGGCTTCAACGGCCCTGGCGCACCCAAGCCTGCGGGCGCAGGTGGCCCGCGTCGCAGCGGCGGCGGTGGCGGTGGGAACCGCAGTGGCGGCAACCGGGGTCGCAGTGGCGGCGGCGGTGGCGGCTTTGGTGGTGGCGGTGGTGGTGGCGGTCCTGCTGGCTATTGAGGCCCAGCAGCCATCAACACAAAGGGCTCCATCGGAGCCCTTTTTTCATCTCACACCCGTACAAACAAAGTGGTCAGCGGCTGATCACCCACCTGGCGGCTCCAATGGCCGTGGATGGCGGGGTCGAAGGTAGCGCCCTCGGGCAAAAGGTCTGCGCTGAAAAAATGGCTGCCGGGGCCGAAGACGCGGCTGTAGCCGCCGGGCGACTGCGCGTCGCCGTGCACGCCGATCTCCATCTGCCCTTCCAGAATGAACACCCATTGCGGCGCACCGGTGCAATGGAACTCGCTGCGAAAGCCCACCGGGCTGCGGCGCAACTGGTAACCGCCGCTGGCAAACACCTCGGACAGCACAGCAGCAGGTTTGCCCTGGCTCAGGGGAATGGCTTCCTCTTTGAAACGCGCCCGGCCGTCAGCGGCTGTGTAGAGGATTGTTTGCTGGAAGATGGTAAGCGGATCAAGGTTCATGGTGGGGCGGTGCTAAATTCGGATCATTATTCAACAGCCTAGGCGCAAAACCCTCTTATGCGAATCCTCCACACCATGCTGCGCGTCGGCGACCTGCAACGCTCCATCGATTTTTATACCCAGGTCATCGGCATGAAGCTGTTGCGTAAATCCGAGAACGCCGAGTACAAATACACGCTGGCGTTTCTGGGCTTTGGCAGCAACCCGGACCATGCCGAGCTGGAGCTGACCTACAACCACGGCGTCGACTCCTATGACATGGGCACGGCCTACGGGCACATTGCGCTGGGCATGGGCGACATTTATGCCGCTTGCGAGAAGATCCGCGCCAGTGGCGGCAAGATCACCCGCGAACCCGGCCCTGTGAAGGGCGGGACCACACTGATTGCTTTTGTCACCGACCCCGACGGCTACAAGATTGAACTGATTCAGCGCACCGGCCCGGTCTGAGCATGGAGCATGCGCGTTTGGACCGCGGGGCGGCGCTGCTGGTACTGGGCTCGGCCACGGCCTGGAGTTTCGGAGGGGCGATTGCGCGGTTTTTGACGGTGCAAGAAAGCTGGACCGTGGTGTTCTGGCGCTCCACCTTTGCGGCACTGTTTCTGCTGGCTTTCATGCTCTGGCGCGACGGACTGCGCGGCACCCGTGCGCTGTTCCTGGCCATGGGCTGGCCCGGGCTGGCGGTGGGTGCGTGTTTCGCCATCGCGTCCACTTC
>CANIRI010000305.1 GCA_947469815.1 Comamonadaceae bacterium
AAGTCGATGTGGTCGAGGTGAATCCCGGTTGCTTCAATAGCCGTCACTAGGTCCAGCATCCGGTCCATTGCATCCAGGTACGGGGCGCTGTCGGTGATTTGGGAGCCGATGTGGCAGTCAATGCCCACAATGCGCAGGCCCGGCAGTTGCGCGGCCCTCTGATATGTGGCCAGCGTGCGTTCGTGGGCCACGCCAAATTTGTTGCCTTTGAGACCGGTGGAAATATAGGGATGGGTTTTCGGATCCACGTTCGGGTTGACCCGGATGCTGATCGGTGCCCGGCACCCAAGTTCTACCGCAACCTCGTTCAGGACCGCGAGTTCGGCTTCGCTTTCCACATTGAAGCAGCCGATTCCGGCCTCCAGGGCTTGGCGCATTTCCGCACGGGTTTTGCCAACGCCGGAAAAGATGACTTTGCCCACATCACCCCCGGCGGCGATGACGCGCGCAAGTTCCCCCGCCGAGACGATGTCAAAGCCGCAGCCTGCTTGGGCAAAAACTTGCAGCACCCCGAGTGTGGAGTTGGCCTTCATGGCGTAACAAATCTGGGCTTTGCGCCCAACAAAACCCCGCTGGTAGGCGGCCAGCGCCGAGAGCATGGCCGCCTTAGAGTAAACAAATAGCGGGGTTGCGTGTGTGCGCGCCAAGGTGTCTAGCGCAATGCCTTCAACACACAACTTCTCGCCGCTGTAATGGACAAAGGGGTGACCCGGAAGTGCGGAGATGTTCATGCTCTGCCTAACGCCGCCATAGGCATAACATGGTTACCCGACGGCAGGGGAGTTAGCAGGGTGGCAGCCGACTCGTCCTTTGGCAGATACAGGGGCCCAGTTTGGCCGCAGCCGCTAAGATGGGCCGCGCCAGCGCATACTGCGCACACACACCAAATGGTTTTCAAGAATTTCAACATCGCCAAATTGTAATGAGCCCATCGCAGTCAGACTCCGAATTCATGAACCAGGCCGAAGCCTTGCTGCGCGCCCTGGAGCTGGCCTGCGACCGAATCAACGATGAGGCCGAGGCCGACATCGACAATCAGCGTGTGGGCGGTATGGTTACGCTGGTCTTTCAGAACCGCAGCCAGATTGTGGTGAACCTGCAAAAGCCGCTGCACGAGGTGTGGTTGGCGGCGCGCTCGGGCGGCTACCATTTCCGCTGGGTGGATGGGCGCTGGCAGGATACCAAGGGGCAGGGCGAATTCTTTGAAATCCTCACCCGCGATGCCACTGCCCAGTCCGGCGCAGCACTGGTTTTTCACCCATCCGGAGCCTGAGGGTCACGCTGCCCTTAATTGCGGAACAGATCGAAAATCGATTTTTTCTCTTCCGGGCTGACGGCGATTGGCGGCGCTGCGGCAGGATCGGCTGGTGCGGCGGCCGGGGCTTTGCCGTCCTGCTCCGGCTTGCTACCGGTGGTGCCTACGCTGTTGACGCCCGCGCCTTTGGTGTACTCCTCGTAGTACCACTCGTTGCCCAATCGAACCAGGCCTTCAGGCGCATCGGGCTCCATCACGGGCACGTTGCGCAGGGCAGTTGCCATGTAACTGATCCAAATGGGCAGGGCCAATCCGCCGCCGGTTTCCCGGTCACCGAGTTTGCGGGGGGTGTCATAGCCAATCCAGGTGATGGCAGTGGTGGTGGCTTGGTAGCCCGCAAACCAGGCATCCATGGCATCGTTGGTGGTGCCGGTCTTGCCATAGATGTCCGGACGCTTGAGTGTGGCCTGCGCCCGCGCCGCTGTTCCTGCGCGGGTCACTTCTTGCAGCAGACTGGTCATCAAGAACGCGTTGCGCGCGTCAATGGCGCGGTTTTCCTCGCTGAGCGGAACGGCCGGCGTGTTGACCAGCACCCGGCCGCGTTGTTCGGAGACACGGCTGATCAGCCAGGGGTTGATCCGGTAGCCCCCGTTGGCGAAGACGGAGTAGGCCGCACCCATTTGCATGGGCGTAACGGAGCCCGCACCCAGCGCCATGGTGAGGTAGGGCGGGTGTTTGTCCGCATCGAAGCCGAAGCGGGCGATCCAATCCTGCGCGTAGCGCGCACCGATGGAGTTCAGGATCTGGATCGAAATCATGTTTTTCGATTTGGCCAAGCCGCGCCGCAATGTCATCGGGCCGTCAAAGGTGCCGTCGTAATTTTTGGGCTCCCAGGGCTGCCCGCCGGTGGTGCCTGCATCGAAGAACAGAGGGGCGTCATTGATGATAGTGGAGGGCGTAAAGCCCTTTTCCAGCGAAGCGGAGTAAATAAAGGGCTTGAAACTGGAGCCGGGTTGGCGCCAAGCTTGGGTAACGTGGTTGAACTTGTTTTTGGCGAAGTCAAATCCGCCAACCAGGGCCTTGA
This sequence comes from Comamonadaceae bacterium, assembly GCA_947469815.1. Taxonomy (GTDB): domain Bacteria; phylum Pseudomonadota; class Gammaproteobacteria; order Burkholderiales; family Burkholderiaceae_C; genus Allorhodoferax. The sequence goes on from CANIRI010000305.1 coordinate 2,340, forward strand.
TCGCTCCATCGCGCGGGTCCAGGGCCAGAAATGCCCCTTCCACCTCGGGTAGCTGCGTGGCTTCCCAACTGCCTTTTTCTGTTTGAACCACGCGGATCACGGCTCCGGGGCGTATTTTGAGATTCGGCGCTGCCTTGTCAGACAGGCCCGAGAGTACCGGCTTGAGCCCCTCGCCCACGATCTCCAGCGTCTCCCCCCCTTCTCGCTGCGCCACCATCTTTTTCGGTCCGGCTTCGAGTACGACCGCTGACAGGATGTCGCCATTGTCTGGATGCTCTTCCAGCGCCTCAAAAATGGCGTCTTCACGTTCCTGTGGGTCATCGGGCAGGGTGATGAATTTCTCCGGCCCCCGGTAAGTCTGGCGGCGTTCAAAATCCATGATGCCCCGGCGCAGCGCGCGGTATGCAGCTTCCTGGTCGGCACTGCGCAAGGTGGTCCGCACGTCCAGACCCCGCGTGTAGGTTTCGTCCCCATACTGTGCAAACATCAATTGGCGCACCATCTCGGTGACATATTCTGCGTGCACTTTTTGTCTCGACGCCAGGGTTTTGATGTGTAAAACCTCTGCCTTGGCGGCCTCGGCCTCTGCTGCGTTAATGAAGCCGTTTTCCAGCATGCGCTCAATGATGTACTGTTGCCGAATCCGCGCCCGCTTGGGGTTGGCAATGGGGTTGTAGGCCGAAGGTGCCTTGGGCAGTCCGGCCAGCATGGCCGCCTCTGCAACAGAAATGTCCTTCAATGGTTTACCGAAATAGGTTTCGCACGCAGCGGCAAAGCCATAGGCC
>CANIRI010000306.1 GCA_947469815.1 Comamonadaceae bacterium
AGAAGTCATTGAGCTTGACGTAGTGGCCGCTCTCCGCCGAGCCGCCGATCCACTGGCTGTCGCCAATGATCAGGTCGCACAGCTTGCCCTTGGAGTTCAGCTCATTGAGCATACGGTCAGCGAAATTGGGCCATGGCACAAATTCGAACTTCATCTTGACCTTGCTTTGCGCAGTGAAGTCCTTGGACAACTCCACCAGCGCATTGGCCGGATCCCATGCTGCCCAGCACAGGGTGATGGTTTTGTCCTGGGCCTGGACACCGCCCACGCTCAGTGCGCCAGCCAACGCGACGGACGCGAGTGCGGGCAGTTTTTTCAGTAGCTTCTTCATCAACAGTTCTCCTCAAAGTAATAAACAGAGATCAACACACCAACACACATCCGGACGCTGCATCAGTGCAGATTTTCAGCAGTCAAGATTTCGACCCGGGGTTGCACCACATTGGGTGCGCCACGGATGTTTTCGCACAGGCCGCGCAAGGTGCGCGCTGCCGTGAGCACGCAGTAATGCACGTCCTGGTGCAACACAAAAGCCAGGCTTCCATCCACCAGCATGGTCTGGTGGGTCGCCGTCAGATCATGGGCTACCAGCGGCACTTCGGTCGTCAGGCCCAGCAGGGCCAGCGCTTTGGCGGTACCGGCTGTGGCGCCGCCCACGCAGTACACGCCGCCCACCCGCGATGGCTCCAGCTGCGTTTGCAGGTGCTGCACCAGGTAGCTGCAGGCATCTTCGTCATCGGCGGGCAGGTCGGTCAAGCGGATGACTTCGAGCGCGGGGAAACGGTCTTCCACCACCTGCGCAAAGCCGATACGCCGCTCAATTTCGTTGGACATGCGGGTTGCCGTGGACAGCAGCAGCAATACCGAGCGCGGGCCCGGGCGCGCCATGCGTCCCAGCAACAAGCCTGCAGTACGCCCCTCGGCGCGGGAGTCCGCGCCCACATGGGCCTGGCGCATCGAGCCGGCCACGTCGCTGAACAGGGTGACCACATGCACACCGGCGCGCACATGCTCGTTGATGGCCAGCTTGACCGCAGGCACGTCCGGCGCGACCAGCACCATGGCGTCGCAGCCGCTGATGCGGCCCAGCGCGAGCCCGAATTCGGCCGGGTCGCTGGCGTCCAGGCGGTAGGTGATCTCGGTGATGTGCTGGTGGCGGAAGTCGCCCGCCGTCTGCGCGATATGGCGCTCTAACTGGTTCAGGTAAGGGCTTTGCAAATCCGGCAGCACATAGGCGAACTTCCAATTCTCCTTGCTGCGCGGGCGGCCCCGGGTGACGATGGGGGTGCCCAGGTTGTCGATGGCTTGCAAAACCTTGCGCTCGGTTTCTGAGTTCACGCCGGTGCGGCCATTGAGCACCCGGTCTACCGTGGCCGTTCCTACCCCGGCGTTACGGGCGATTTCGGCGATGGTGATGTTGGCAGACATGGTTTGGCACAGGGCGGATACACCAGAGTGTTATCCCATCAAAAAATAAATCAATCAGGGTTTTTACTAGGGCTTGACTGTCTGCGCCGCCTTGGCGCGCTGGAAAAGCGGCATCACGCTGGGCAGCGCGGCCTGCATATCGGCGATCCGGGTGCTGCTGGCCGGGTGGGTGGACAGCCACTGCGGCGGCGCGCCCTTGTTGGCAGCGCCCATTTTTTCCCAGAGGGTGATGCCGGCGCGCGGGTCGTAGCCTGCGCGGGCGGCGATCTCCATGCCCACCAGGTCGGCTTCGGACTCGTCTTCGCGGCCGAATTTGAGGTTCAGCAGGTTGGCACCCTGCTGCGCCACCATGTCGGTCAAATTGGGATCAATGCCCAGCCAGCCTGACAGCAAGGCCCCGCCCAAACGGGCCGCGCCGGTGGTCACCGTGGATTTGCCGATGCGCTCGCGGGCGTGCTCGCGCAAAGCGTGGGCCATCTCATGCCCCATCACCATGGCGGCTTCGTCGTCGGTCAGTTGCAGCGTGCGCAAAATGCCCGTGTAAAAAGCGATCTTGCCGCCCGGCATGCAGTAGGCGTTGATCTGCTTGGAGCCGATCAGGTTCACCTCCCACTGCCATTGGCTGGCCCGCTCGTTCCAGGGCGTGGCAAAGGGGATCAGACGCTGGGCGATGGTGCGCAGGCGTTTGAGCTCTTCGCTGCTGGGTGGGGCCAGCGCATTTTTGCTGTCGGCTTGTTCCAGCACCTGCTTGTACTGCTGCCCCGCCATCTTCTCCACCTCCTGGGCCGGAACCAGGTTGGTGAAGGCCGAACGCTTGCCGACGTTGACGCCTTCGCGCTCCTGTGCGGCCACCGTGAAGCTGGCGCAGGCCAGGACCAGCGAAAGCGCGACCGCGACGGCGCTCACCGCGTTCAGTGTTGGGGGAAGTGGAGCATGGCTGGGTTTCACACCGGTATTATTCCCCCATGAATGAACAGCCCACGCCAGCTACCGCCAGTTGGCTGCAAAGCCTGAAGGTCTATGCCGAACCGGCTTCGCTGCGCATGCTGTCACTGGGCTTTTCCTCGGGGCTGCCCCTGCTGCTGGTGTTTGGAACCCTGAGCTTTTGGCTGCGCGAAGCCGGGATTGACCGCACCACCATCGGCTTCATGAGCTGGATCGGGCTGGCCTACGCCTTCAAATGGGCCTGGTCGCCCATGGTCGACCGGCTGCCTATCCCTGTATTGACGCGGGCCTTGGGACGCCGGCGCAGCTGGTTGCTGCTGGCGCAGGCGGTGATCATGGCCGCGCTGGTCGGCATGGCGCTGACCGACCCGCAGCAGTCGCTGATGCCGGTGGTCTGGTGCGCGATCGGCGTGGCGGTGGGCTCGGCCACGCAAGACATTGCGCTGGATGCATTCCGTATTGAGTCCGCCGACAGCGACCACCAGGCCGCGCTGGCCGCGACCTACCAAACCGGCTACCGCATTGCGATGATTTGGTCGGGCGCGGGGGCGCTGTGGATTGCGGCGCGCGCCGAGGCGCCCGATACGGCCGGATACCAGCACGGACCATGGCAAATCGCTTACCTGGCGATGGCGCTGAGCATGCTGCCCGGCGTGGCCACGGTGTTGTTTTCTAAAGAACCAGCGGCGCTCCCGCTGGCACCCAGCAAAAACCTGGTGGACTGGTTGCGCGGCGCGGTGGTCGAACCCT
>CANIRI010000307.1 GCA_947469815.1 Comamonadaceae bacterium
CAGCATTGACAGCCGTCAAACCAACGCAAGCGACCCCGCGGAATTACCCAAACAGCAATCCGCCCTGGCGTTCTGGTTAGCCAAAAAATACGGCGTTGCTCCGGAACCGCTGAGTGCACTGATCGTGCAGGCCTACGCCATTGGCAACTCCCAGAAGCTGGACCCCTTGTTGATTCTGGCGGTGATGGGCGTGGAGTCCGGCTTCAACCCCTTTGCCCAAAGCCCGGTCGGCGCGCAAGGCCTGATGCAGGTTATGACGAAGATTCATAGCGACAAATACGAGCGCTTTGGCGGCAACTTGGCCGCATTTGACCCGGCAGCGAACCTGCGGGTGGGCGTGTTGATCTTGCAGGATGGCATCAAACGCGCGGGCTCGGTCGAGGGCGGCTTGCGCGCCTACGTGGGCGCCACCAACCTCGCAGGCGACGGCGGCTACGTGGACAAGGTCTTGGCTGAGTACGCCCGCCTGGGCGCTGTCGCTGAAGGCCGCAAGGTTCCCTTCAATATGGAGCCGAGCCCCCCCGCCTCCCAGGAAGGCACAACGCCAGCCATGGCGGCGGTCGCAACCGAATTGGCCGACAGTCCCTGAGCGTTTGGCAGCGCCTGCCGGGGCCTCAACCCCCAGCCCAGCAAGGCCACTGCCCGGTCAATTCGCATCGACTGCGAGGCTCCGGTAGAATTTTCGGCCTTTCATTCATCCACCAACACGGAAAACTGATCCATGTACCACCGCAACACCCTCATAGAGCAGACGGACCCCGAGCTCTGGTCCGCTATCGTGGCTGAAAATGCCCGTCAGGAACACCATATTGAACTGATTGCCAGCGAAAACTACGCCTCTCCTGCGGTGATGGCCGCCCAAGGCAGCCAGTTGACCAATAAATATGCCGAGGGCTATCCCGGCAAGCGCTACTACGGTGGCTGCGAAAACGTCGATGTGGCAGAACAGTTGGCCATTGACCGTATCAAGCAACTTTTTGGCGCGGATGCGGCCAATGTGCAACCCCATTGCGGCGCGTCGGCCAATCAAGCCGTGTTCCTGGCGTTTTTGAAGCCTGGCGACACCATCCTGGGCATGAGCCTGGCCGAAGGCGGTCATTTGACGCACGGTATGGCGCTGAACCTGAGCGGTAAATGGTTCAAGGCAGAGTCCTACGGCCTCAATGCCAAAGAAGAGATCGACTACGACGCGATGGAGGCAAAAGCCCATGCGACCCGCCCCAAATTGATCATTGCCGGAGCTTCGGCCTACAGCTTGCACATTGATTTCGCCCGTTTTGCCAAGGTGGCCAAAGACGTGGGTGCGATTTTCCTGGTCGATATGGCGCATTACTCCGGCCTGATCGCTGCGGGCGTCTACCCCAACCCGGTGCCCCACGCCGATGTCGTGACATCGACCACCCACAAGAGCCTGCGCGGTCCGCGCGGCGGCATTATCCTGATGAAGGCCGAGCATGAGAAGGCCATCAACAGCGCAGTCTTCCCCGGCCTGCAAGGCGGCCCGCTGATGCACGTGATTGCAGCCAAGGCCGTGGCCTTCAAAGAGGCGCTGTTGCCGGAATTCAAGCAATACCAGCAACAAGTGCTTGCCAACGCGCACACCATTGCGCAAACCCTGACCGAGCGCGGCCTGCGCATCGTCAGCGGCGGCACCCAAAGCCACGTAATGCTGGTCGACCTGCGCTCCAAAAACGTCACCGGCAAAGTCGCCGAGGCCGTGCTGGGCGATGCGCACATGACGATCAACAAAAACGCCATCCCCAACGACCCGGAAAAACCCATGGTCACCAGCGGCGTGCGCATCGGCACCCCGGCCATGACCACGCGCGGCTTCAAAGAGGCCGAGGCGCGCATGACCGCCAACCTGATCGCCGACGTGCTGGACAACCCGCACGACCCAGCCAACATCGAGGCGGTGCGCGCCAAGGTGCACGCCTTGACATCCCGCTTTCCGGTCTACGGCTGAAGAGATAGCGCCCGGTGAAGTGCCCCTTCTGCGGCCATTCGGAAACGGCAGTTGCCGAAACCCGGATGGCTGAAGACGGGGACTTCATCCGCCGCCGGCGCCAATGCAGCGCCTGCGACAAGCGCTTCACCACCTACGAGCGCCCCGAGGTCAGCTTCCCCAACATCGTCAAGAAAGACGGGCGGCGTATTGATTACCAGCGCCCCAAACTGGAAGCGTCGATGTACTTGGCGCTGCGCAAGCGCCCGGTCAGCACCGAACAAATTGACAGCGCCATTGAGCGCATTGAAGAAAAACTGCTCAACCTGGGCCTGCGCGAGGTGCAGTCCACCCGCATTGGCGAGCTGGTGATGCGCGAGCTCAAAAAGCTGGACAAAGTGGCCTATGTGCGCTTTGCCAGCGTGTACCGCAATTTTGAAGACCTGGATGCGTTTCGGCTGTTGGTGGATGAGGTCAGTAAATAAAAACGCGGCGGCAGTAGCTAACACGGGTCTACGCTGCTAGACACTGGGCCGGAAGCTACCGGCGCCGTCGCCGTGTAGGCCCGGGCCCGGCCGGCGCTGTTGACCACCACGCAAGCAGCGGTGGCGCTGCCACTGCGGTAAATGGTGAAGTGGCCGAAGCCATAGGATTCCCCTTGCGGGTAAAAGAAGATGGCCTTGTTAGCGGTTGTGCCGCTAAGATAGGCATTGACCTTCCAACCCGAAGCAAGGGCTTGGGGCGCACGCAATATCGGACCTACGCCGGAGACGGACAGGGTGGTGTACCAACCGTCGCTCCAGTCCATCTGGTTAGGGGGGCCCGGCACGCAGCCAGAGTCTTTTTTGCCGCAAATTAACGTGTCGGCAGACAGCGTAAAGGCCATGCGGCGCGCATACGCCAAGTCTTCCATCAACTGGTTGCTGATGATGGTACGGCGGTTGGACTCGATGACGGATACCAAACTCGGTGCCGCCACTGCGGCCAGAATTCCGCCAATCGCGACCACGACGAGCATCTCGATCAGCGTAAAGCCCCACGCGGCAGGGCTCATACTGGGTTTGGGTGTGAACAGGCGCTTCATAGCAGAACCCCTTAAAGGACAAAAGCGGCAATGGAGTAATATTGCCAACTAAAGTCCATTATCAAAGATTTTGC
>CANIRI010000308.1 GCA_947469815.1 Comamonadaceae bacterium
AGCCGCCAGGCACAGCCCTAGCGGGTAACGCCAGGCGTAACGGATCACGAAGAAGGTCAGCAATGTGGTGATCAGCATGTCGGTGCACACCGCAATACCGTAGGCAGCCGCCAGGTTGCCCGAGGTCTTGAACATCACCACCGCCAGCACAATGGCCACAAACAAGCCCCAATTCACCACGTTGATATAGATCTGCCCGGTGTCGCGGGTGCTGGTGTGCAGAATTTTCAGGCGCGGCAGGTAACCCAGCTGAATCACCTGCTTGGTCACGCTGAATGCGCCGGTGATCAGCGCCTGCGAGGCGATCACCGCCGCCGCTGTGGCCAGCACCACCAGCGGAATCAAGGCCCATTGCGGAGCCATCATGTAAAAGGGGTTTTTCACCGCCGCCGGGTTGGACAGCAGCAGCGCGCCCTGGCCAAAATAGTTCAGCGTCAGCGCCGGCATCACCACCGCAAACCAGGCCAGGCGGATCGGCTTTTTGCCGAAATGCCCCAGGTCCGCGTACAGCGCCTCGGCCCCGGTCACGCACAAGACCACGGCACCGAGCAGCACAAAGGTCAGCAGCGGGTTATTCCAGGAAAAAACGACTGCGTAATACGGGTTGAGCGCCAGCAGCACCACCGGGTTGTCGACAATGTGGAACACGCCCAGCGCGGCAATCACCGCAAACCAGACCACCGTAATCGGCCCGAATGCACGTCCGATTCCGGCGGTTCCCCGCTTTTGCACCGCAAATAAGCAAAACAAAATGATCAGCGTGAGCGGCACCACGTATTTCTCCAGCCCCGGTGCCAGCACGTTCAGGCCCTCCATGGCCCCGAGTACCGAAATCGCCGGGGTAATCACCCCGTCGCCGTAGAACAGGCAGGTCCCGAAGATGCCAATGGACAGCAGCACGCCGCGCAGCCGGGGCTTATCTTTAACGGCTTGGGAGGCCAGGGCCAGCATGGCGATCAGGCCGCCTTCGCCCTCGTTGTCAGCGCGTAGCACTAGCACCACGTATTTGAGCGAGACGATGATGGTCAGCGTCCAGAAAATCAGGGAAAGAATGCCGTAGATGTTGTCGACTGTCAGGGCCAGGTGCCCGGCGGCAAAAACCTCTTTCATGGCGTACAGAACGCTGGTTCCGATGTCACCGTACACGACGCCGATAGCGGCTAAAACGAGGGAGGGGAGGGAAGACTTCGAAGCGGATGAGGACACTAATTTGAACCGGCCCAGAGCTTTTGGCGGGTTTCCATGCGACGCGGGAGCGCCATTGTGCCTGCGCAAACCCGCTTGTCAGTGGCGACTGTCAACAAACTCCGAAAAATTTGTTGCAATGCAACAAAAAGACCGCTTAATCCTCGTGGTCGGCCATGGGATCGGTCTGTTCCAGCTCGATGCTGCCCGCCAGCAGGCCCAGGCGGGCGATCACCCCGTACATATAAAAGCGGTTCGGCGCACTGGCACCCGGGCGCATGCCCGGCTCGGGCAGCGACAGGCTTTGCGCAAAAGCCAGGGGCACATAACTGGAGCCCGGCGCGCTCAGCAGTTCGTCGGCGCCCTGCTGCGCGTGGACCCGGTAAAAGCCGCCCACCACAAAGCGGTCCAGCATATAGACCACCGGCTCGGCCACCGCGTCGTTGATCCGCTCCAGCGTCAGCACGCCCTCCTGCACGACCAGCGCTTGCGGCCCCGCTGTCGGCAGCAGCGCCGCCTGCGCGGCCAGGTCTTTGCCGTCGCGCAGCGTCATCAGGCCCATGCCGCTGTGCTGGTCATCATGTTTGACCACCACAAAGGGCCGCTCCTTGATGCCGTATTCCTTGTATTTGCGCCGGGTTTTCAGCAGCATGGCCTCCACCTTGGCGCGCAGCGTATCCAGCCCCTGGGGCGTAGCCAGATCGAGCGTGCCGCAGACTTCAAAGTCCGGGTTGATCAGCCAGGGGTCCACGCCGATCAGCTTGGCAAAGCGCTTGGCCGCATCGTCATAGCAGTCGAAGTGCCGGCTCTTGCGGCGCACCGCCCAGCTCGCGTGCAGCGGCGGCAGCAGGTATTGCGACTGTAGGTCTTCCAAAATCCCGGGGATGCCGCTGGCCAGGTCGGTGTTGAGCAAAATCGTGCAGGGGTCGAAGTCCTTCACGCCAATGCGCCCGCGCTCGCGCTGCACCGGCTCAAACACCACGCTCTCGCCGCCGGGCACCGCCAAGCTCAGGGGTTTTTTCAGATCCGGGCTGATCGAGCCAAAGCGCACATTCAGACCGGCCATTTCAAAGATGCGCCGCAGCTGCACCAGGTTGCTCAGGTAGAAGCTGTTGCGCACATGGTTATCGGGCACGATCAGCAGGTTGCGCGCTTCGGGGCAGGTTTTTTCCACGGCAGATAGCGCCGCCTGCACCGCCAGCGGCAGCATGGCCGGGGTCAGGTTGTTCCAGCCGCAGGGAAAAAAATCGGTGTCCACCGGCGCCAGCTTGAAGCCGGCGTTGCGCACATCGACCGAGCCGTAAAACGGCGGCGTGTGCTCCATCCACTCCATGCGAAACCAGCGCTCAATGGCTGACATGGTGTCCAGCATGCGCTGCTCCAGCTCATGGATAGGGCCGTGCAAGGCGGTGACGAGGTGGGGAACCATCTGGCTACCTTAACCGAAGCATGCATCCCCAGGCCGCGTAGGGGTTCAGCGCCCGCGCTGACCCGCCACCACCAGGCCCACGCCCGAAAGAATCAGCACCCCGCCCACCAGGTGGTGCAGCGCCATCGGCTCGCCCAGCAAAAGCCAGCCCACCACGGCGGCATACAGCGGCCCCAGGTACATGGTCATGGCCACCGGGCCGGGGCCCAGAACTGATTGGGTCCAGCCATAAATCCAGTACGCCAAAACGCCCGGAAAAACCGCCGCCGCCACGATCAGCAGCAAAGCCTGCTCGCCCAGCGCCGGGCCGCTTTGGGCCAATTCCCAGGCCGCAAACGGCACCAGCACCACCACGCCACCGGCGCAAATCACCGCCAACCGCGCGTGCGCGCTCAAGGGGCTGTGCCAGTGCTTTTGCAGCATCGAGTACGCCGCCCAGGACAGGGCGGCTGCGGCAATCCACAAGTCGCCGGGTACAAA
>CANIRI010000309.1 GCA_947469815.1 Comamonadaceae bacterium
TGACGGTTGGGCTTGCGTGCGTCTGGAACTAATTGTGGCGCGGGTTGGATTGTGGATTGCGCAAACGCGATCGTTGCGATGCAAGTGGACAACATGAATGTGGAAAAATATTTTTTCATTGGAAATGAAAAATCAGATCTGAGATGATGTGCCATAATTAAAAAGTTCTCCACGGGGTTAGTTCTATAAAGTGAGGCATCACGAAGATAATCCTGCACACGTGACTTGTCAATTAGTCAGTCAATCAGTCGTGAGTGTTTGGAAGCAATCGAACGGCTTCAAAAACTTTCATTTTTTATTTTGTACATTTAGAATGCTAAGTATCGCTGAATAAGTTACTTATGCGCCTCCTATAAAAAAACCCCAAGATTTGACCTTGGGGGTTTTAAAATTAACTTTATTCCCACAGCGCTCGGCGCCATGGGTTCTAATTCATTCCAATCAGCGAGGCGCCGCAGTCTTGCCAGCGCTGCTGGAAGGCGCCGCAGCGGCCTTCTTGTCCTCGTCCTTCTTTGCCGCGGCGGCCTCTTCTGGAGTTGCCGCGATGTACAAAGTGGACTTATCAATTGACATCACATACTGACGGTTCAAATTGAACGCGTATGTTTTAGTTGCAAGCGCATTGGCTTCGTTGAGTTGCTTTAACAGCAAATCAAATTGGCCTTGTTGATACGCCTTGTCCTTTGGATCAGTCGCAGCATCAAGCGTGCTCTTCATGGCAGCGGCTTGCTGACGCATTGTTTGAAGATTCTGCACGGTCGTTTGAAACGATTGATTGCTTTGCGCATCTTTAAGAGTGACCACCTTCAATGTCTTGGCTGGCGCGGTGCCATCCTTTGACGCTGGTTGCTTGGCGATTTCATCCTCGGTGAGCACAACATACACTTCGCTCATTTCTGGAATACGCACATAGTTGCGCAAGATTGAATAGCCGTACGTCTTGGCCATGGTCTTATTGTCGGTGTCAAGGCGAGCAACCGCGGCGTCAAGTTGGGTCTGCAACGCCTTGCGGGCGTCACTGCCGGCGGCGGCCTCATTGGTGGACGTGTTCAATTTCACAATTTCTTGGCGCTCATTCTGAAGCACCTGCACATTGCGGGTGAATTCATCATTGGCAGCTTTGCCTTCAATTGTGGAGATTTTCACGAGCGTGTTTTGCGCTGCAGCAGCGGTAGCTGCGTCAGCGGCGGCACCGCTTTGTGGAGTGGACGTGCCTGGCGTTGCCAAAGCAAATGTTGGCAAAGCGCAGACAGCAGAGGCAAGAATAATGGGGGCAAATCGCATAAGTGGTTCCTTTAGTTATAACGATGGATTCTACGGACACGGAAAGACAAGACAAAACATGATAACAGATTATGCTGATTCTTCCTGATCAGCGTGAAGCCACCGGCACCACCGCTGGAGCCTTTGACTTGTCGGCTGACTTACCACCGTCTTTGGACTGGTCATTGGTGGCTTCAGTATCACTGTCGTCATCCAAAGTATCGCTGTCGCCTAACAAACCAATTGATGGAAGCGACGGCATAGCCTGCGGAATAATCATTGCAGGATTGATGTATGACACAGCAGGATTTGGGCCTGGACCGCTGCCAGTCGAACTTAGGTCAAGGATCTGGCCAGTTAGACCAGTAAGCAGCGGAGCGGTGATTGGAACCCCATACACCGTCTTGGCAAAGTTGCCAAGAGTGCCTGAACCGTCCACGTTGCCTGTTGGGTTGGAGAACGTTGCTCGGCCACCGCTTCCGCCCATGACAGGCGCGGTGCTGAAGAACACTTGACCACTCACCACATAATCCACCATTGGATCTGTGATTGTTCCACCCGTGTTGGTGATGATCGGACCAGAAGCACGCGCAAGCAATGTGATGCTTGGTGATGTCACGCGCAGGTTGCCCACCGCGTTCACGTCACCCAAAGTCACGCTTGTTGCATTGGAGGTCAAGCTGGCCAAACCATTAATCCTGATTCCACCCAAGCTGGTCAACTTCTCATTTTGACCCATTTCAAAGGTATCGTTGGAGAAGGTGATGTTGTTGCTCGCAACAATCGTGGCAACCGTTGCTGGCGTTGTCAGAAGCGTGTTGGTGTTCAACTTCACTGCCACAGCGCGCACGGTTGCGGCTGCGGTTCCAAAGGTGATCGTCTCACCAAAGTCGTTTCCGCAGTCAACCGTCAATGTTCCAAGGGCGGTGACGCTACCAATGTTGCCATTGAAGATTGCATTGTCAGCAGCAACAACCGTTAGGAATTGAGTACTAAGAACCGCAGAGTCAATCGTGCTTTCGAAGGTGATGTCTTCAGCGCTTGTCATTGTCACGCCGTTGGTCAACTCAACATCAGTTTCAAAGTAGATAAACCGACCGGTTGTGATATCGCCACCAATACTGTTTGAGCCGTCACCGAACTGGTCGAATTGCTCGCCAACAACCAAATTGGCATCAACATTAGTTGTGAATGTTCCATCGTTATTTATATCCATGTATTCACCAACGTTGTTGTCGCCTTCACCGTTTACGGTCAAGTTATTTCCAGTGAAGTCAAATTGATTCGTGAAATCAAAGAGCTCATCAAAGGTTGTTGTGCCTGAACCCGCGATTTGAGTAAAGCTTGCGGCCGCGAATGTGTCTGAAGCCAATACCGTATCGGCAGATGTGACAGTCACATCACCGAGACGTGTTGCGAAGGCTGGTGTTACGCCACCAACCGCACCCGTGAAGGTGATGTTGCCAGCGCCGGCGACCAGAGTCAGGTCCTGCGCGCCTGCGGCTGCTCCATCAAGCGTGCTGCTGAACAGAATATCGTCGTCTGCAAGTAGGCCTGTTGTCATTGTCACGCCACCGAGACCGCCGTTGGTCAACGTCACGCCAGTTGCGAATGTAATTCCGTCAGCCGTGCTTGTGATGTTGCCGCCGATTGAGTTCAGACCAGCGCCATCTTGAACGAATTCATTTCCAACTGTCAGGTTCGCACCATTGGCAGTTGTAAACAGACCAGCGTTGGTCACGTCCATCGTGGTTCCAACAACATTGGCTCCGCCGCCGTTGATGCTGAGAGCTTGACCTGTGAAGTCAAA
>CANIRI010000310.1 GCA_947469815.1 Comamonadaceae bacterium
GCGAAGCCTGGCTTTTTCACGCCCACATTGCAAGCGCTCTCAACCTGAAGCTGCTCAACCCACGCGAGGTGATCGCAGCGGCCGAAGACGCCTATACAAATGGCCATGCGCCACTGGCTGCAGCAGAGGGTTTCATCCGGCAAATATTAGGGTGGAGGGAATACGTGCGCGGCATCTACTGGACGCACATGCCGGCCTATGCCGACAGCAATGCATTGCGCGCATTGCAGCCCTTGCCTGACTGGTACTGGACGGGTGAGACGAACATGGCTTGCATGCGCGATGCGATCCACCAAACGCTTACGCACGGCTACGCGCACCACATACAACGCCTGATGGTCACCGGCCTCTACGCCTTGCTGCTGGGGGTCGAGCCGCGGCAAGTTCACCAGTGGTACCTGTCCGTTTATGTGGATGCCGTCGAGTGGGTTGAACTGCCCAACACCATGGGCATGGGGCAGTTCGCCGACGGCGGCATCATGGCCAGCAAACCCTATGTCGCCAGTGGAAAATACATCGATCGGATGAGCAACTATTGCAAGTCCTGCCCCTTCGACCCGGCGCAGGCCACCGGCCCCGAGGCCTGTCCTTTCACCACCCTGTATTGGGATTTTCTGGAGCTACACGCGGACACCTTGGCAAAAAATCCGAGGATGCTGATGCAACTCAAAAATCTCAACCGGCTCAGCACCACTGAACGCGCGGCCATATCCACGCAAGCCAATACCCACCGCACGTCTCCCGTCGCGCACCTGCAAGCTCCACCCATCTGAAAGACAGGTATCTATGAAACACTGGCTCGCCATCGCCCTGCTCCTATCGACTGCCAAGGCCTGGGCCGCTTGGGACGTATTGACCATCAGCGCGGACAAACAGGTCGTGATCTACGCCGAAACCACAACCCTGCGGCGCGAAGGTGACTTTGTATTCACCTGGGTGATTTACAACCGCAGTACCGCCGCACCGGATGGCTCCATGTCGTCCAAAGCCCTGAACCAATACGACTGCAACCAGTACCAGGCACGGTCCTGGGAGCAAAGTTTTTTTGACGCCCCCATGGCTACCGGTAATCGCCTGCCCGGACGCGGACGCAATGTGTGCGAAGCCAGTGACACGCTGGAGACCGGCACACAAGCGCGCTGCGAGTCGCCTTGGCTGCCGGTGAAACGCGGCACCACGGGTGAGGACCTGTTGCGCGCGCTGTGCGTGTTTTAAAAATTTTCGCTCAGCGCGCAATCCCCTGCGACTTCTGCCAGTGAGCCAACGCCAAGCGGAATGTCTGGAGTTGCAGCGCGACGGTTTCTTCAATACGCACCCCGTAGCCCCCGGCCATCAGCACCACCACCGGAATGCGCGCTGCAAAACACCAATCGAATACCCGCTGATCCCGCATCTGCATGCCAGATGGCGTCAGCTTGAGGCGACCCAGGCGGTCGCCCTCAAACGGGTCGGCACCCGCCAGAAAAAATACCAACTTCGGACGGCACCTTTGGGCCAGTTCTGACAAAGCGCGATCCAGTGCCGCCAGATAGTCCGCATCGGCGCAGCCGTCCGGCAGGCCGATATCGATGTCGCCCGCCTCTTTGCGAAAGGGAAAATTCTTCTCGCCGTGTAGCGACAATGTGAACACGCTGTCATCGCCTTGGAAGATGTGCGCTGTGCCGTTGCCCTGGTGCACATCCAGGTCAATCACCGCCACCTGCAGCGACCTGCCCTCACGCGCGCGCTGCGCCTGCAAGACACGCGCTGCCACAGCCACATCGTTGAACACGCAAAAACCGCCGCCTTTGGCTGCGTACGCGTGGTGCGTGCCGCCGGCCAGGCTCGCGCTGACACCCCGGCGCAGCGCTGAACGTGCAGCAGCCACCGTAGCACCTACCGAGCGGCGTGCGCGCTCGGCCATGGCCTCGCTCCAAGGGAAGCCGATCTCGCGCATCACGGCCGCCGCCACCGTCCCATCCGCGATGGCCGTCACGTACGCCGGCACATGCACCAACATCAACTCGGCATCACTGGCACGAGGGGCTTGTAACAACTGAATCGTGGGCAGATGCTGCGCGACTGCATCCCGCAACATCGCGTACTTCGCCATGGGAAAGCGGTGACCCACCGGCAGCGGCAACACAAACTGGTCACTGTAAAAAGCTTGCAACGGTGTTCTAGTCCGGTTAACGCATCAGCGCAATTTTTGCTCTCAAAGCACACAAGCCGGACCACAGTTTCATGCGGTCCCAGCCGTCTGCTATTCAAGCGCCCCGAGATGCCGTAATTGCAGCCCAAAAGGGCCTTCCTGTTTGTCCGCAATCAAGATCCCAAACTCCACAACGCGGGCGAAGACCAGTGGCGCAGCAGAAACGATGCGGCCGCGGAATGTTGCCTGAAAGTCAGCGGCGACAAACCGGTGGGTTTGCGGACCGAGGGCGTCGAAATCACATTGGTAACTGGCTGCACCCCGCGCGCTGTCCATACGCAACAGCAAGCTGTAGCGCTTGCCGTCGCCCTGGGTGCTGAGCGCCAGCGCCGTGGTACCCGCCGCAAACGCCACGGGCCCGCGCAGGGACGCAAAACCCCCGTTGTTGCGCAAAGACACCTCGCCCTCGAAGATCACGCCCTCGGCGTCATGGCGGAAGCGGGATTGCGAGACGCCACCCATGACGCCATCGTTGACAACCCACAGGCGCCGGGCCACGTCGGGATCGCTGAAGTCCATCACTCGCCCTTTCTCTGGTTCGCCAGCACATAACGGCCGACCCACGGCGCTGGCCAGCGCGGCCAGTAGCAACCGGCGTCTAGCGCATGGAAAAAACCCCGTTCCGCGCCGCTTCACGCCGCCCTCCGCAAAGGGTTAGCCTCCGGCGCGCGCAGCGCAAAAGCCTTCGCCAGCAACTCAAAAGAACGCGCCTGCACGGCCGGGTCATGGGCCCAGGTACAAACCACCAGCTCTTCCAAGCCCAGTCGGCCCGCCAGTGCGCGCAGCTGCTCTGCCACCTGCTCCCCCGTGCCCGCGAGCGCATCGGGTCGCATGGCTTCTATCGTCGCGACATCGTCGGAACTTAAACCGGCTGCGGCCA
>CANIRI010000311.1 GCA_947469815.1 Comamonadaceae bacterium
CGTAGCCGGTGTAGCCGTACATCACACCCAGAACCAGACCCTTCGCTTGGGCCAGGGCTTCGAGCTCCAGCGCTTCTTCCAAACGGGTAGTCAGCGGCTTTTCGCAAACCACGTGCAAGCCGGCTTGCAAGGCAGCCTTGCAGATCGCGTAGTGCGAGCTGTTGGGCGTGGCAATGCTGACAACCTGGATGCCGTCCGGGCGGGCGGCCTCGGCGGCGAACATGGACTGGTAATCGGCATAGCAGCGCTGGGCAGCGAGCCCCAAGCTGATGCCGAAGCTGCGGCCGCGCGCGGCATCGATATCGAACGCTCCGGCGCACAGCTGCATCAAACCGTCGCGTGCGGCCGCGTCGCGGTGCGAGTAGCCGATCTGGCTGCCCTGGCCACCGCCGACCATGCCCCAGCGCAAGGGGCTGCTCAAGAGACGCTGTTCAACAAAGGCGGTCATAGGGCCACCGGTTGCCCGCTTTGGCAGCTTTGGGTCGCGGCGTCGGCCAGCTTCTGCGCGGCCACACCATCGGCTACTGTGGTCCGGAAGGTACGGCCGGACTGCAGGGTCTCGAAGAAGTGTTCGATCTCCAGGCGGTAGGCCGCAGCGTAGCGCTGCAAAAAGAAGGCCTCGGGCTTGTCGCTGTGCACGCCGCTGGCATCCGACTGCACCACACCGGTGGGCGTCTGGTTACCACACTGCAGCAGGCCTTTGGAGCCCAGCACTTCAAAGCGCTGGTCATAGCCATAAGCCGCGCGGCGGCTGGTGTTGATCTGGCACAAGCGGCCCTTGCGGGTGCGGATGGTCACCGCCGTGCTGTCGTAGTCGCCCAGGTCTGCAATGGCAGGGTCGGTGAGGACGGAACCGGCGGCGCTGAGCCACGCAGCCTCGTCGCCGTCGGCGCACAAAATCCAGCGGAACACGTCCAGGTCATGGATCAGCATGTCGCGAAAAATACCGCCCGAGCCTTTGATGTATTCGGCCGGTGGCGCGCCCGGGTCACGGCTGGTGATGATGAGCATTTCAGCGTTGCCGATGTCTCCCGCCGCAAGGCGGCGGCTGGCTTCGTTAAAGGTGGGGTCGAAGCGGCGCTGAAAACCAATCATGCAGGCCACGCCAGCGGCCTTGACCGCCTCGGCGCAGGCCTGGGCGCGCGGGACGGAGAGATCCACCGGCTTTTCGCAAAAAATATGCTTACCCGCCGCAGCTGCGCGGGTGATCAGGTCGCTGTGGGTCACGGTGGGCGAACAAATGGCGATGGCGTCAATCTGCTTGTCGGCCAGAACCGCCTCAATCGTGCAGACTTTCGCGCCCAGTGAGTGCGCCAAATCGCTTGCAGCCTCTGCGGACGGGTCGCAGATGGCTTGCAGTTGAACACCCGGCAGAGCGGCCAGGTTGGAGGCGTGGATGCGGCCGATACGACCGGCACCAAAAACGGCAACATGCTTCATGAAATACTTTCTTGGGGTTACTCCGGCTCACAGAGCCAACTGCTGCCGGATGGGGTGAGAACTATAGTCATGCTTCATAGCGCTGATCCCGCATGCGAGAGCTCCAGCGCGTAGGCCAGCGCGATGAACAGGCTTTGGGCCAAACCCATGGTGCTGCTGAGCGCGCGAAAACCCAGGGTCGTGTGCTCCTGCACCACCAGCACAGCCCGCGCCGATTGGGCAATCGGGCTGGTGCGGCTGTCGGTGATCGCAATCACCCGCGCACCACGCGCACGCGCCTGCTCCACCACCGCCACGGTCTCTTCGGCATAGGGCGCAAACGAGACCGCCAGCATCGCGTCGCCTTTGCGCAAAGAGCGGATCTGGCCCAGTTGCATGCTGCCTATGCCCGACACCAGGCAAATGCGTTTTTCGGTGTGCTGCAAGGCGTAGTCCAAATAGGCTGCAACGGGGAAGGCGCGGCGCGCCCCGGCAATCCACACACACTCGCTGCGCACCAGCAAATCGACCGCCTTCTTGAACGCTGCCGGGTCCAGCTTGCTTTGGAGTTCCTGCATGCCTTCGATGCTGCCAGCGACAAATTCGCGGGCGATATCGGTGCTGGAGAGTTTGCCCGGACCTCCGGCGATCAGGTCGCGGATGCGGGACTGGTAGTTACGCCCGGGCGCGATCTGGCGCGAGAGGTTGTCCCGGAAAACGGTTTGCAATTCGGTGAAACCGGAAAAGCCAAAGTGTTTGGCAAAGCGCACCACGGCGCTGGGTTGCACGCCGCATTGGCGCGCCATGTCCTGAATACCTTCAAGCCCGATGTGGTCGCGGTTTTTTTCGATGTGCAGGGCAATCGCCTTGAGCTGCTTGCTCAAATCGGGGTAGGCGGCGGAGATGCGCTGGACCAACTGGTCGGCACTGGTGGTGGACAACATCGCTTCATTATAGAAATAAATTTCTATTTATTTTCAATAAAGAAAAATTGATTCATATAATGCTCCCACCGTACTCACCCCACACACCGCACACAGTTCCAAGGGAAAAATCGATGAGCGTTCTGCCCTTCCCCGCCCACCGGGACTTTGACCTCGCATGCCTGGGCCGGCTCGCTGTGGACTTCTATTCCCAGCAGTTCGGCAGCCCGCTGGAAGCCAACCGCAGCATGGCGCAGTACCTGGGTGGCAGTTCGGCCAATCTGGCTTTTGGCGTGGCGCGGCTTGGCCTCAAGAGCGCCATGGTGTCGCGGGTAGGCAATGAGCAAATGGGCCGTTTTCTGTTGCAGACCTTGCAACGCGAAGGCTGCGACACCAGCCAGGTGCAAATCGACCCGCAGCGCCTGACCGCGCTGGTGCTCTTGGGCCTCAAAGACCGCGACACCTTTCCCCTGCTGTTCATGCGCGAAAACTGCGCCGACATGGCGATCGATGCCGATGCCATTGACGAGGGCTTTATTGCCCGCTGCCGCGCGCTGTCCATCACCGGCACGCACCTGTCCACAGCGGGCACCCGCGCCGCATCGCAAAAGGCCCTGGAATACGCGGCGCGCCACGGCGTGGTGCGCGTGCTGGACATCGATTACCGCCCGGTGCTGTGGGGCCTGACCCCGCGCGGCGCAGGCGAGAACCGCTACGTGGCCGATGC
>CANIRI010000312.1 GCA_947469815.1 Comamonadaceae bacterium
ATCTCTCCGGCACCAATGGAATCAACAACATGGCCTCGCTTCGCAAGAGCGGGGCTTCTTTGTTGCGGAACATCGGTGATTGGTGCGGCTGGCGGGGATCGAACCCACGACCCTTGGCTTCGGAGGCCAATACTCTATCCACTGAGCTACAGCCGCTACGGGATGGGTGTGGGCGGGATTGTAGGGGGTTTCCCGTAGGGCGCTGGGTATAATTGCAGGCTTTAACTGAGCCAGAACCCTTTGAGGACACCATGAGCGTCACCCCATCCCCTGAGACCCATGACGAGGGCCATACCGGCCCGGTCAAAACCCCCAAGCAGCTGCTGGCGGCCGTATTTTTCTCTTTCGTGGTGCCGGTTTTCATCATCATTGGTCTGGTCAATTACGTGACCTCTTTGAACAAACCGATTGCCGGGGCCGAGCAAACCGAGCGTGTGACGCTGGAGCGAATCCAGAAGGTGGGCACGGTGGAAATTCTGGATGCTAACCGCGTCATGAAGACGGGTGAAGAAGTCTTCAAAGCCCAATGCGGCACCTGCCACGCTGCAGGCTTGGCAGGCGCTCCCAAGTTTGGCGATGCTGCTGCCTGGGGCCCGCGGATCAAGACCGGCTATGAAGCCCTGTTGACTTCGGCGCTCAAAGGCAAAAACGCCATGGGCGCGCAGGGTGGCGGTAATTTTGATGACTATGAAATCGCCCGCGCCGTGGTCTATATGGCCAATGGCAGTGGTGCCAAGTTCGAGGAGCCTGCTAAACCGGCAGCACCGGCGCAATAAGCCAAACCCTCTGAACCTGAAAAAGCCCGCTTCACGCGGGCTTTTTTTCGTCTGCGCGCGGGCCCGTCAAAGCCTGGGGATGGGTGACGTAGTTGAAGCGGCGCGGCAGGTCCGCGCGCGCGCATTGCTCCAGAGCCCAAGTGCCCGCCTCAATCGACTGTGCCGCCAGAGCCACATCTTGCGTGTGGACCAGGCCAAAACCCAGATCGGTTTGCAAATAGGCGTAACCCGCCTCATCCACATACGCCGCTTCAAAGTTGGCTGCGTGTCCGCTGTGCGAGCGGATACTGCCATCGGGGCTGATACGCCAGACCCAGGGTGTGGCCTCCAATTCCACGAATACCTTTTGCGGCCCGTTCTGAAAGAACCAGCAGCCCTCGGGTGTGGCCGCGTAGTTGCGGCCGATGAAATCGATCAGCTTGGCATGCTGCAACAGCGAGCCCTTGGCACCCGCGCGACCGCTGGCAAAGCTGCCACAGGCCTGGGCCCGGTCGTCACGCATGTACCAGTTACCGCGCGCATCCAGACCCAGCCAGCCATAACAGTCTGGCACCGTCGGCCATTTGGCCATCGCCTGTTTAACGATGTCGTCCACAGACGGCTCCGGTATGGCTGCGGCCGGTTCAGGCCATGCGCGCGAGTTGTTCGCGCAAAGTGTGGAGGGTGTCGCCGAATTCAGCGACCCGCTGGCGCGATTGAGCAATCACCTCGGGTGGCGCTTTGGCCACAAAGGCTTCATTACCCAGTTTGGCTTGCGCTTTGGCGATTTCGCCCTCCAGGCGGGCAATCTCTTTGGCCAAGCGGGCTTTCTCGGCCACCGGGTCCGTTGCCATGAACAGGCACAGACGCGCCTCGCCCAGGACTGCCACCGGTGCGTTCTGGGCGGCTTGTTCCCATGCAGAGTTGTCTGCAAAGACCTTGACCTCGGCGAGTTTGGCTAGCGCTTGCAGGACCGGCCCTACGGCTTCGGTAAATGCCGCGTCACCGGCCACGTACAAGGGCAAGCGGACCGAGGGCGGGACTTTCATTTCGCCGCGCAGGTTGCGGCAGGCGTCGACCCAGCTTTTGAGCTTGGCCACATGGGCCTGTGCTTGCGGGTCAATGCGTTCGGGTTGCGCCACCGGGTACGCGGCCACAGCGACTGACTCGCCAGCGCGCCCGGCCACGGGTGCCACTTTTTGCCACAGTTCTTCGGAGATAAAGGGAATCAGCGGATGCGCCAGGCGCAACACGGTCTCCAACGTGCGGATCAGGGTGCGGCGGGTAGCGCGCTGTTGCGCATCGCTGCCGTTGCTGATCTGCACTTTGGCAATTTCGAGGTACCAGTCGCAGAACTCATTCCAAACAAAGTCGTAAATCGCGTTGGCTACGTTGTCCAGGCGGTACTCGGCGAAGCCGGTGGCGACCAAGGCCTCGACCTCCTGCAACTGCGAAACGATCCAGCGATCGGCCTGGCTGAAGGTCAGGTATTGGTAGAACGGGCCGGCGGGAATCACCTCGCCCTGGGGACCAACACCCGGCGGCTGGCATTGCGCTTTGGTGTGCTCCTGCAGGCCGCAGTCGTAGCCCTCGCAGTTCATTAACACGAAGCGGCTGGCGTTCCAGAGCTTGTTGCAAAAGTTGCGATAGCCCTCGCAGCGTTTGGTGTCAAAGTTGATATTGCGCCCCAAGCTGGCCAGGGCGGCGAAGGTGAAGCGCAGCGCATCGGCGCCGTAAGGCGGAATACCGTCCGGAAACTCTTTTTGCGTGTTTTTGCGCACCTGCGGCGCACTCTCCGGCTTGCGCAGACCCTGGCTGCGTTTGTCCAGCAGCGGCTCGAGTGCGATGCCGTCAATCAAATCCACCGGGTCGAGCACATTGCCCTCGGACTTGCTCATTTTCTTGCCCTGCGCATCGCGCACCAGCCCGTGGATGTAGACATGCTTGAACGGCACTTTTCCCGTGAAGTGCGTGGTCATCATGATCATGCGGGCGACCCAGAAGAAGATGATGTCGTAGCCGGTAACCAGCACGCTGCTCGGCAGGTACAGGTCGTAGTCCTGCGTCTTCTCTGGCCATCCCATGGTGGAGAAAGGCACCAGCGCGCTGGAGTACCAGGTATCCAGCACGTCTTCGTCGCGGCGCAAGACTTTGCCGGGGGCCTGGGCTTGCGCATCGGCCTCGTTGCGGGCGACATAGACTTTGCCGTCTTCGTCGTACCACGCGGGTATCTGGTGACCCCACCAAAGCTGGCGGCTGATGCACCAGTCCTGGATGTTGTTCATCCACTGGTTGTAGGTGTTGAC
>CANIRI010000313.1 GCA_947469815.1 Comamonadaceae bacterium
CTGTACCGGTACGTGAGGCTGTGACATGGGTGTCTCCTGGTGAAGAAAGGGCCAGCGAGCTCATGCAGGTTGGGCGCAGGCCGACTGTGGTCGAACGCGCCCGCGTATTCCTTAACGTAGATCAAGGAAACGCCAATGAATACCGCCTTGGGGCTGATTTATTCCCTCAGCACCGTACCCGCCGCATCGACCACCCGGGTATGGATGGGGATGCCTTGCCCGACGCTTTGGGTCACCGTGCAGAACTCTTCGAATTGGGCGAGCACGCGCTCGGCGTGTTCGAGTTCCGGGGCGCTGATGCCCAGTTGCAACTTGGCGTTGATATGCAACACGCGCATCCGCCCCTGCGCGTTGCGGCCCACCGTAGCCGATACCGTGCAATGGATAGGGTCGGGCGCCTGCTTGAACTTGCGAAATGCAAACAGCAGCGAGTCGCTCAGGCAGTTTCCCACGGCGGCGCACAGCAATTGCACGGGTGACGGCCCCAAGCCAGTCCCCAAAGGCGCGGGCTCGTCGCCCACCAAAATTGGCATGGCCTCATCGAAGCAAATGGCGAAGCGGTAGTCGGCTTGTTGTTGCAGCGTGACCGTGACAGTGTTTTCAGACATCGTGAACTTTCGGGTGGCGCAGGGGAGGGCGCGGCGTCACAAAAGTGCCTGACGCCGTGTACGCGCCATTGGGGCATGGCAGCCCTTGTTGGTCTTTGCTTTAGGTCAAGCTGCGGCGCGAAATCGCGCCCGGGTGGGGTTAGCCCACCGCCAAGATCAGAACGACGAGCTCGGCTCGCTCAGCAAAGCGAGCTCTTGCGGCGTGGAGCCGCGGCCCAGAATGGCGTTGCGGTGGGGATAGCGGCCGAAGCGATCAATGATGGCTTGGTGGCGCAGCTCAAAGCGCAGGGTGTCTTCCATGCCCGGCTGCGAAAACAGCGCCATTGTTTGCGCGTGGACCAGCGCGGAATCGCTGTGGCTTTAGTTTTCCTGCAGCGCTCGCCAAACCCGTTGCGTGGCTTTAATCAGGTCCTCGACTAATCGCTCATCGACATCCAGCATGCCTTCGTATTCGCCCAGGTTGCGCTTGTTGTGACACAGGTCCAGCACACGCCAAACTTCCGGCCCCAGCGCCAGCGTGTGTGGCAATACCTGAAAGACGATGTAGCGCTTATCCGGTCTGAAACCTTTCATGCGCAACGCCGCCAGGCACAAGGCGTGGGCCGCGTTGTAGGCCAGGTCGAAGCGGCTTTCCAGCGCCAGGGCGGGGTTGGTGGCATCGGTCAACCGGGTGCTGCCGGTTCGCAGCAAGCCAGCGATTTCGGTGGCATTCGGCGGCTCTGCTTTGAGTGCGCCGCCGGGACCACTCAGGTTCTCAAGTGGGGTGGGTGGGCTCATGTTGCGGTGACTCCTCCTGACCGATCAGCCATATCTTTGGCTGTTGCATCACGCGGTTGATAAAAGCATTGTCGCCCAGCTGGCGGGCCTTGAAATCGGATGCGGTGTACAGGGTGGGGTTGATCGTGCGCCCCAGCGTCTGGCTGGCGGTATCGAGCGCGCCACACACATCGCCATAGCCCAATGTGTCGCTGACCACCAACACGTCCACATCGCTGGCCACCGTATCTTGCTGCTTGGCCATGGAGCCAAACACAAAAGCCAGCGCTATTTGCGGCGCCAGGGGCATCAGCGCTGCGCGCACTACGTCGGCTAGGCCAACGGTCTTGAGCACCAGCCCGCGCAGTTCGGCAAATACCGGCGATGCCGCGTTGGCCTGAAAGTGTTTTTGGTTGCCCTGTTTACGCACCGTGAGCAAGCCCGCTGCAGCGAGGTCGGCCAACTCACGCTGCACGGCACCAGCGCCTGACTGCGCCAGCCCAATCAACTCGTTGGTGTAGAAGCTGCGGTCCGGTGCGCCAAACAGTACGG
This sequence comes from Comamonadaceae bacterium, assembly GCA_947469815.1. Lineage (GTDB taxonomy): Bacteria > Pseudomonadota > Gammaproteobacteria > Burkholderiales > Burkholderiaceae_C > Allorhodoferax. Next base: position 1,917 of record CANIRI010000313.1, read on the forward strand.
CTAATACCCGCTGCCTCACCTTGGAAAAGAGCGCATCGGCGATGGAAGCGGCGGTAGAGGCGGTTTCTGTACCCATAATGGGTTTTATCATACCTTAATTGGGTATTTAATTCTCTGGCTCCCAGCTTACTTCCCAAACGAATCCTTCAACCCCACTGCAAAGTTAAACACCGGCTTACCCACCGCGTGGTCCACCTGGTCCGCCACAAAGTAGCCAAGCCGCTCGAACTGAAACTTCGCGTCCGGCAGCGCCGTGGCCAGAGAGGGCTCGACGATGGCGGTGGCGATTTTCAGGCTGTCGGGGTTCAGGCTTTCCAGGTAGTCTTTGCCTCCGGCGTCGGGCTGCGGGTCGAGAAAGAGGCGGTCGTACATGCGCACTTCGGCGGCCAGTCCGTCGTGTACGCTGACCCATGTGATCACGCCTTTGACCTTGACGCTGGACGACCCTGGCGTGCCGCTTTTGGTGTCGGGGATGAGGGTGGCGTGGACTTCGGTCACGCGGCCGCTGGCGTCTTTGGCCGCGCCGGTGCATTCGATGATGTAGCCGTATTTCAGCCGCACTTTGTTGCCGGGGAAGAGCCGGAAGAAGCCTTGCGGCGGCGTCTCCTCAAAGTCGCTGCGCTCGATCCAGACCTCTTTGCCAATCACAAAATGGCGGTTGCCCAGCTCGGGGTGGTGCGGATGGACCGGTGCGCTGCATGCGTCCAGCGTCCCCGCGCCCATGACTTCGTCCCAGTTGGTCAGCACCAGTTTCACCGGGTCCAGCACCGCCATAGCGCGCGCGGCGCTGCCGTCCAGGGTTTCGCGCAGGCAGCCCTCCAGGGTGGAATAGTCGATCCAGCTGTCGCTCTTGGTCACGCCAATGCGCTCGGCAAAAAGTTGCAGGCTCTCAGGCGTGTAGCCGCGTCGGCGCAGGCCGACTATTGTTGGCATGCGCGGGTCGTCCCAGCCATTGACTTTGTGTTCGTTCACCAGCGCCGCGAGTTTGCGTTTGCTGGTGATCACGTAGGTGAGGTTCAAGCGCGCAAATTCGTATTGCTGGGGTAGCGGGTGCGCCAGCAGGCCGCCTTCGGCCAGGCGCAGCAGCACCCAGTCGTAAAACGGGCGCTGGTCTTCAAA
>CANIRI010000314.1 GCA_947469815.1 Comamonadaceae bacterium
CTTGGGTCCTGTTGTCGGTATTTGCCTTGTATTCGGGCGCTGCGCGCTGGCTTATGGTGCCGCCTAAGCTGCGTTATGCCGGGGGCCTGGTTCTTTTGTGTGTCTCGTGGCTGGCCCTCGTGCAGTCCAGGCAGGTGGGCATCAACTTTTTGCTCTCGGTCATGGCGCTGGTGTGGGTTTCCGACATCTGCGCCTACTTTGCGGGCCGGGCTTTCGGCGGTCGCTGGATTGCGCGCAAGCTCGCTGTCACTATCAGCCCGGGAAAAACCTGGGAGGGTGTCGCGGGCGCACTGTTGGGTGTGACCCTCACGGCGCTGGTTTGGAGTTATGCCGATAGCCAGACGACGGGCATGTCACGGAGTATTTTTTCTCTTATCGCAGAGCAGTGGGGGCTGATGGGGGTCCTGGTGCTCGGCTTGCTGGTGGCTGCTGGCGTGGTGGGTGATTTGCTGGAATCCTTGTTCAAGCGTGCTGCCGGGGTCAAGGACAGCAGCGGTTTGCTGCCCGGCCATGGGGGCGTACTGGACCGCGTTGATGCTTTGCTTCCCGTGGTGCCCATGGCTTTGTGGCTAGGTTCCCGATAGACCCATGACAACACCCAAGCAACGCGTCACCGTACTGGGCTCAACCGGCTCGATTGGGGTTAACACCTTGGACGTATTGGCGCGGCATCCGCACCGGTTTTCAGTATTTGCCTTGTCGGGCCATTCCCGCATTGATTTGTTGTTTTCCCAGTGTTTGGCGCATCAGCCGCAGTTTGCCGTCGCAACGGATCCGCTGGCCGCAACCGAGCTGCAATCCCGCCTGGCGGCAGCGGGCAGCCGTACCCGGGTCTTGCTTGGGCATGAGGCGCTGGATGAGGCAGCGGCGCACCCCGAGGTTGATATGGTGATGGCGGCCATTGTGGGCGCTGCGGGCCTGTCATCGTGCATCGCTGCGGCGCGGGCAGGCAAGCGATTGCTGCTGGCCAACAAGGAGGCCTTGGTGGTTGGCGGCTCGTACTTTATGGACGCGGTGCGCGCGGGCAATGCCACACTGCTGCCGATTGACAGCGAGCACTCTGCGATTTTCCAGTCGCTGCCGACCGACCGTGCTCTGTGGCCCTCGGTTGTGGACAAAATCATCCTTACAGCGTCGGGCGGGCCTTTTCGCACCCGCGATCCCGCCACCCTGGCCGAGGTCACACCCGAGCAGGCCTGCGCGCACCCTAACTGGAGCATGGGGCGCAAGATATCGGTGGACTCTGCGACCATGATGAACAAGGCCCTTGAAGTGATAGAGGCCAAGTTCCTGTTTGGGCTCGATCCCTCGCGCATTGAGGTCATCATCCATCCGCAGAGCGTGGTCCATTCCATGGTGCAATTTGTGGACCATTCGGTGGTGGCGCAACTTGGCGTGCCCGATATGCGGGGTCCGATTGCTTATGGCTTGTCCTGGCCCCAGCGCATCGAGTCGGGCACGGGAGTCCTGAATTTTTCCGAGATGGCGGGACTTACCTTTGAGACCTTTGACAGCCCTGGGCACCAGGCGCGCTTTCCCGGTTTGTGCTTGGCTTGGGACGCCCTGGCCGGTGCGCCGGGAACCACAGCGCTGCTGAACGCGGCCAATGAAATAGCCGTCGCCGCCTTCCTGGATGCCCGCATCCGGTTTGACCAGATTCACGCGGTGAATCAGGCGACGCTGGAAGGGTTTACGTTCAGCTCACCGGCTTCCCTGCAGGAGATACTGGCCCTCGATGAGGAGGCCAGAGCCCATGCGCACCATCTGGTACGGAGACTAGCCCGCTAACGTCTAGGACGGCGCATACCACCAAACGCCTCAGTTATCATGCAGTTTGCCGCCTCTGCTGAGTCGGCGAACCCATTCTCCCTCTGCCTATGCCACTTGCCATGCTTCGCCAACGTCTGTGCCGCCGCATCCTGGTGGCCTTTGCGCTGTTCGCAAGCACCTGCCTTGCTTTTGCGTTGGAGCCGTTTGTCGTTAAAGATATTCGTGTCGACGGCTTGCAGCGTGTGGAGGCCGGAACCGTTTTTGCGTCTTTGCCTTTCCGGGTGGGTGACAGTTACAGCGACGAAAAAGCTGCCAGCGCCATTCGCGCCTTGTTTTCACTTGGCTTGTTTAACGATGTGCGCATCGACGCCAGTGGCGACGTGCTCATCGTGGTGGTGCAGGAGCGCCCCAACGTGGCAGATGTGGATTTTTCCGGGGTGCGGGAATTTGAAAAAGACGTACTCAAAAAAGCCCTGAAAGACATTGGCATCACCGAGGGCCGTCCGTTCGATAAAGCACTCGCGGACAAAGCGGAGCAGGAGTTGAAACGGCAGTACATCAATCGCAGCATGTACGCCACGGAGGTGGTCACCACCGTCACGCCCCTTGAAAACAACCGGGTCAATCTCAGCTTCTCTGTCACCGAAGGTGGTTCCGCCAAGATCAAATCGATTGAGATCGTCGGCGCCAAGGCGTTTTCCAGCAGCACACTGCTGGACCTCTTTGACTTGGACGCCGGCACCTGGTTGAGCTGGTACACCAAGTCCAATCGCTATGTCCGCAGCAAACTGAATGCGGACGTGGAGACGCTGCGTTCGTATTACCTGTCCAAAGGCTATCTGGAGTTCAAGGTCGACTCCACGCAGGTGGCGATTGCGCCCAATAAGCAGGAAATTGTGATCACCATCAATATCACCGAGGGCGAACGCTTTGTTGTGTCCAAGGTCACGATGGTGGGCAACTATCTGGAGAAGCAAGATGAATTCAAGTCGCTGATCAAGATCAAGCCCGGCGAGCCCTACAACGCCGACGACGTAGCACAAACCACCAAAGCCTTCACGGATTATTTTGCGAACTTCGGTTTTGCCTTTGCCTCGGCGCAGGCCAAAACCACGGTGGACCGCAGCAGCAACCGCGTCGAAATTGCCATCCAGGCTGATTCCGGAAGAAGGGCTTTCGTGCGCCGCATCAATATTGCAGGCAATGAGAGAACCCGGGACGAAGTGATCCGCCGGGAGTTCCGGCAGTTTGAGGCTTCCTGGTAC
>CANIRI010000315.1 GCA_947469815.1 Comamonadaceae bacterium
CAGTGGGTGACGCACAACCGCCGAGCATGACGGCGACTGCCACTACTGTGAAAAAGATAGTTACGAATTTCATAAAGTTCCCCTAGAGTGAAGGTGCAACTATATCTGTAATTCTGGTTATTTGACAACTTTAGTATCCAAATTTCTCTGTTTTAGGTGAGTCAGAATCGCCGCTAACCCGATGCGCATGCCCTTGCGCTTATCGACCAACTTGGTGCCTCTCGGACATCTTTCCCCCACAATGCACCATGCCCTTACCCGACCCAGCGACCCAAAGCGCCGTGCTGCTGACCATGCGGCTGGCGGCGTGCACCACGCTGCTCTTGTTGCTGATTGCCACGCCGCTGGCCTGGGTGTTGGCGCACAGCCGGGCGCGGTGGAGTGCGGTGCTGGGGGCGGTGGTGGCTTTGCCGCTGGTGCTGCCGCCCACCGTTTTGGGGTTTTATGCGCTGATGGCCATGGGGCCGCAGGGCTGGCTGGGGCAGTTGACGCAGAGTTTGGGGCTGGGGACGCTGGCTTTCACTTTCACCGGTTTGCTGCTGGGCTCGGTGGTCTATTCGCTGCCCTTTGCGGTGCAGCCGATCCAACACGCGTTTGAGGCCATGGGGCCGCGGCCGTTGGAGGTGGCGGCGACTTTGGGGCTGCCGCCCCGGGAGGCCTTCTGGCGCGTCGCGCTGCCGATCGCGCGGCCCGGGTTTGCGGTGGCGGCGGTGCTGAGTTTTGCGCACACCGTGGGCGAGTTCGGGCTGGTGCTGATGATTGGCGGCAACATTCCCGGGCAGACCCAGGTGATCTCCACCTTGATCTACGGGCACGTCGAGGCCATGAATTACCCGCAGGCGCATGCGTTGTCGCTGGGCATGGTGGGGTTTGCCTTTGTGGTGCTGCTGGCCCTGGGCGTGATCAAGCGCCGCGCACCGCGCATGGTGGCCTGAGAGCGGGCAGGGCGGTTCTATGCACGCGGCACACACAGGTTCTGAGGCCCACATCCGCTTGCGGCTGGCGCGCGCGGGCTTTGTGCTGGATGTGGACCTGCGCCTGCCGGGGCGGGGCATCACGGTGTTGTTCGGGCCATCGGGTTCGGGTAAAACCACCTTGCTGCGCTGCGTGGCAGGGCTGGAGCGCGCCAGCGATGGGCCGGATGCGCACCTGACCATGGCAGGTACCGTGTGGCAGGACGGAGCCAGCGGCGTGTTTGTTCCGACTTGGCAGCGTTCCTTGGGCTATGTCTTTCAGGAAGCCAGTTTGTTTGCGCACCTGGATGTGCGCCAGAACCTGGTTTTCGGACTGCGCGGCGGGCGCGGCGGACATGATTACGCGGCAGCGCATGCCGGGCTGGATGAGGCGGTGGCGCTGCTGGGTATTGGCAGCCTGCTACAGCGGCGGGTGGACACGCTCTCCGGCGGCGAGCGCCAGCGGGTGGCGATTGCGCGGGCGCTGGCGCGCCAGCCGCGCGTGCTGTTGCTGGACGAGCCCTTGGCAGCGCTGGACCGCACCCGCAAGCAAGACATATTGCCCTGGCTGGAGGCGCTGCGCGACCGGTTGCAAATCCCCATGCTGTATGTCACCCACGCCATGGACGAGGTGGCGCGGCTGGCCGACACGCTGGTGCTGCTGGAGGCCGGGCAGGTACGCGCCTGCGGGACGGTGGCCGAGGTCATGGTGCAACACCTGGCTGCCGGTGGTGACGAGGCGGGCGCGTTGCTGGAGGCCACGGTGCGCGGGCGCGATGCCACCTGGAAACTCGCCGAAGTGGTTTTTGATGGCGGCAGCGTCTGGCTGCGCGACAGCCCGGCTTTGGAGCCGGGGCGCAGGGTGCGCGTGCGGGTGCTGGCGCGTGATGTGAGCCTGGCGCTGGCCGCGCCTGCGGGCACCAGCATCCAGAACCAACTGGCCTGCACGGTGGAATCGATCAGGCCCGACTCGCACCCCTCGCAGGTGCTGGTGCGGCTGCGCTGCGGCACAGCCACCTTGCTGGCGCGGGTGACGGCGCGCTCGGCTGCCAAACTGGAGCTGACAGCGGACCGGGCCGTCTGGGCCCTGGTGAAATCCGTAGCCTTGGTGGAGTAACGACGCGTGGGGCAGCTATTCGTCGCGCCCGCGCACCGGGGCGCGCAGGCTTTTGGTTTGGGCGCGCGCGCCTTTGGTCTCTAGCCGCCGCTGTTTCGAGCCGTAGGTCGGTTTGGTGGCGCGCCGTGGCGTGGGGGGTATGGCCACGCTGTTGACCAGCTCGTGCAGGCGCATGAAGGCGTCGAGCCGGTTTTTGTCCTGGGTGCGAAAACGCTGGGCCTTGATGATGAGAACGCCCTCGCTGGTGATGCGGGCATCGCGCAGTGCGAGCAGGCGCTCTTTGACACCCTCGGGCAGGCTGGAGGCAGGGATGTCAAAGCGCAAATGGATGGCGCTGGAGACTTTGTTGACGTTTTGCCCGCCCGCGCCCTGCGCCCGGATCGCGCTGGTCTGGACTTCGGACTCGTCAATAAGAAGCGGTTCGCGTAAAGCTGGGGTGGTGGCCATGGCGGAGAAACTACACTGCGTGTACCCGTATTGGACACCCATCACCCAACCCCAAGGAGCCCGCCATGGCCAAAGGTCAGCAAAAATCCAGCAAAGAAGCCAAAAAACCCAAGAAAGACAGCGCACCGCCCAAGCCCATGGCGCCCGGTTTCGAGCCGATTCGCGCCACCGTCACCACGGCCATCATGCCGCGCGGTAAGGCCAAGAGCAAACCGGCCTAGTGCAGCTCCAGGAGATTTTGTACACCCAGGGTTTCGGCACCCGGCGCGTATGCGCCGGGCTGGTGCAACAGGGCTGGGTGCAGGTGTATGCGCAAGGCGAGGACAGTGGTCCGCAACCGTGCGTGGACCCCGCGACCGAGTTCGTGCCCGAGGGTTTGCGCTTCCGGGTGCAGGGTCGCGATTGGCCTTATGCGCAGCGCGCCTACATCGTGCTGAACAAGCCAGCGGGCACCGAATGCTCGCAAAAGCCCTCGACCTACCCCAGCATTTATTCGCTGCTGC
>CANIRI010000316.1 GCA_947469815.1 Comamonadaceae bacterium
CGCCCCGCGCCCAGGGGCGCTGGCGATCGCAACGATGGGGTCGGCGTGGGGGGCCGGCACCGCTTCAGTTAACCAAACTTGGGCAGATTGAACTGCGGCGGCACACCCATGCGGGTGTTGATGATCCACTGTTGCGCGATCGAGAGGATGTTGTTGGTAATCCAGTACAGGACCAGGCCCGAGGGGAAGAAGAAAAACATCACACTGAAAATCAACGGCATGAACCACATCAACTTGGCTTGCATCGGGTCCGGCGGCGCGGGGTTGAGCGCGGTCTGGATCAGCGAGGTCAAGGTCATCACGATCGGTAAGACCCCAATCGGAACGCCGAACCAGGTACCCAATGAGGTGTCCGGCGCTGACAAATCGGTAATCCACAAGATCCAAGGCGCATTGCGCATTTCCACGCTTGATAGCAGCACCCAGTACAGGGCGATGAACACCGGGATCTGCACCATGATCGGGAAGCAGCCGCCCATGGGGTTGACTTTTTCTTCGCGGTAAATCCGCATCATTTCCTGCTGCATCTCTTGTGGCTTGTCTTTGAGCCGTTCACGCATTTCCATGATGCGCGGGTTAATGGCCTTCATCTTGGCCATACTGGAATAGGCCTTGGCGTTGAGCCAGTAAAAAGCGATTTTCAGCAACAGGACCAACGCCACAATTGCCCAGCCCCAGTTTTGCAATACCTTGTGCAGCGCGTCGAGAAGCCAGTACAGGGGTTTGGCCAGAATCGTCAACCAGCCATAGTCTTTCACCAGCTCCAGCCCCGGCGTCAGGGCTTCGAGAATTTTTTCTTCCTGCGGGCCAATGAACAAGGTGGTGCTAATCGTCTTGGTCGCGCCCGGCGCTATGGCCTCCAAAGGTGCCACCATGGCGGCCCGATAACAGCAATCGGCCAAACCAGAGCCAATATCCACGCCGTCGACGGCGATGCTCCGCTGCATGCCAGCCGGCAAGATCCAGGCGCTGGCAAAGTAATGTTGCACCATTGCGATGTAGCCGTTTTGCGACTGCTTCTCGAAGTTCGCACTTTTTTTCTTGACGTCGCTGAATTCAACTTTTTGGTACTTCTTGGCGTCGGTATAGACCGCCGGGCCGGTGAAGGTCGAATAAAACGAAGACTCGCCTGGAAGCTTGTTGCCGTCGCGCACCAATTGCAGGTACAGCTGCGGAGATACCGGGGCCGCCGAGGTGTTGGTCAGGGCGTGTTGCACCTCCAAGGCGTAGCTGCCGCGTGCAATGGTGTAGGTCTTGGTAAGCTGCACGCCGCCAACAGGCTCGGAGCTAAAGCGCAAGGTTAGCTTGTCTTGTCCATCCTTGAGCGCATCGTCGCCGCTGACCTTCATGATGGTCTTGTGGGTCGGAAACTCCCCAGGGGTCGCGCCGGCCACCAGCCCGGACTGCGCGACGTACACACGCGATGCGCTGTCGTCGAGTAAGGGCATGTGTTTGCTCGCATCCATGGTGTCGCCATAGCGCAAAAATTGCGAACCCACGACGCTGCCGCCTTCGGTATCGAAGGTCAACTTGAGTACGTCGGTGCGGACCTCCAAGCGCTCGGCCCCGGGGGAGCGGATCGCTGAAGCCGGCGCGGGCGGCGCACCAGGCGCAGCCGGGGCCACAACGGCAGTAGGCAAACCGGCTGTCGCACTGCCTGGCGCAGCGGGCGTTGCAGGCGTAACGGGGGCGCTTTGTGTTGGGCTGGGCGGCGCAACGCCCAAGAGGGGCTTATGGCCATTGGCGATCTGCCACTGGTCCCACAACAACAAGAGGGAAAAACCAAAAATCACCCACAAAATGGTGCGGCGAATATCGTTCATGGGCGGATCTTTTCGGAGGAGGGTGTCACAAGACGGGAAAACAAAGCGGTGCGGGGAACCGGGTCCAGCCCGCCATCGCACCAAGGGTGGCAGCGCAGCAAACGCCGCGTTACCAGGTAACTGCCAGCCGCGGCGCCATGCAATTGCAGGGCATCCAGGGCGTAACGCGAACAGCTGGGCTCGAAGCGACAGGCCGAGCCCAACCAGGGGCTGAGGAAAAACCGGTAGCCCTTGATCAGACCAATCAACAGCGGCTTAACCATGGCTTGCAGTGGGTAGTCGGGCAGAGGCCGTACTGAAAAGACTGAGCAGCTCATGGCGAACCGCCTCTTTCAAGGCACTGGAGCTGGCACTAACAAACTGGGTGCGGTCAAAAGCGTGGCGCAAACGCACGACGTAGGCAAAACCGGTAAGGAGGCTTTCGAACTCCTGCACCACTTGAAAAATCTGGCGTTTGATCGCGTTGCGCGTCACGGCGCGCTTGGCCCAGCGTTTCGGGAGCAGTGCCCCGATTACAGGTTCATTCCTGAGAGGGAGGGTGCCGGGAACTTGGCCTTCGAACGACGGCAAGTCCCGGCAATGCAGCGCAAAATGGGGCGATTTGGCTATCACAGCACCCGACAAAACGGTTTGGAACTGAGGCCGCGTCTGGAGCCGCCTCACGCCTGACGACCCAAGGGAAACACCCGACCGTCCGCCGTAGCAGCGGGCGTTAGACGGCCAGCCGCTTACGGCCTTTGGCACGGCGCGCGTTGATCACGGCACGGCCGCCGCGGGTCTTCATGCGCACCAGAAACCCGTGCGTGCGTGCCCGGCGGATCTTGGAAGGTTGGTAAGTACGTTTCATAATGGATGGTCCAGTCCGGTAAAGTTATGCCCGGTCAGTCTATTGGCAGGCTCTAGGCGAGCCGCCGATTATCGCAAATTCTGCAGCGTCTGTCACATTCAGCTCCAGAGCCGCCTTTCGGCGGCTGCGGTGAACCCAAAAATCCCAACCAATGTACATTTAATTTTTCTTCAGAAAATTGTGGATAAGTGTTACCAGGGCCTAGAATAACGGGCACTTCAAGCGATATTTATCCACAGATTTTCATGACGCAACTGACAGCATCCCTTCCACCCGCAGCGCATCCTGACGGCGCGCAAGGTGACAGCACGCTGTGGTCGGAATGCCTTGAAAAGC
>CANIRI010000317.1 GCA_947469815.1 Comamonadaceae bacterium
AAAATTAAGTTCCCGGCGCGCCGGCAGTAGTCGCCTCAAGGCGCTCGGCGAGCCAGACTTTAATCACCGATTGCCTTGTAACCCCCAGCTTGCGGGCTTCACGATCCAGTGAGTCAACCATCCACGTGGGGAAATCGACGTTCACCCGCTTTTGCGCCTGCAACACACGCTTGGCTTTGGACATGTCCAAAGAAGCCGTGATGTCGAGATTGTCATCAAATTGTTGGTCGAAATTTTTAGCTTTCATACAGTGCCACCTCTTCAGCGCGTGCACGGCGCACGGATATCAATCGGATATTGCCCCCACGATAGGTAATGACGGCAGACCAATGCTTGCCGCTCATTTGTCCGACTACCAGAAACCGCGGCTCATCGTCCGTTTTTGCTGGAATCTCGAGCAGCATCGGATCATTCCAAAGACCTTGGGCCACAACGAAGTCAATCCCGTGTTTCGTGCGATTGGACTCACTTTTTGCGGCGTCAAATTCAAAGGGAGTCATGGTATAGAAAATATACCTTAATTACCATCTCATGGCCAGCTAGCCCCGAAACGAAGGGCAACCCTCATGACAACTTGCAATGGGATTGCCGACTACATATACTGTATTTATATACAGCAATTATTTGGCATTTCACCTATTGCCGTGCAAGCACCGATTCGGCTGCCCCATCCGCATGCAACCCCCGCCCTCAGCCCATTACGCCGAACTGCATTGCCTGTCCGCTTTCAGCTTTCAGCACGGCGCGTCGCTGCCCGATGAGCTGGTGCAGCGCGCCCATGCGCTGGGCTACCGGGCGCTGGCGCTGACGGACGAATGTTCGGTAGCGGGCATGGTGCGGGCGCATGAGGCGGCGCGGACTGCGGGCTTGAAGCTGCTGCCGGGCGCGGAGTTTGGGGTGATGCCGTCAGGCGCAACCCAAGGCGGCAGCACGGCGGATGTACTGTTTCGCTTCGTAGCCCTGGCGCACGATCTGCAAGGCTGGGGCCATCTGTGCGAATTCATCACCAGCGCCCGCCGCGCCGCGCCCAAGGGGCAGTACGAACTGCGCTGGCAGGCGCACAAAAGTAGGACGGCGATTGCAGGCGGTTTTGACGCCTGGCCCACACTGGAAAACAACGAGATCATTTTGCTCCTGCCGCCGAGCTTGCCGGTGGAACAAGCCTGCGCCATCGCAGTGGCTGCACGCGTCCGCTACGGCACGGCGGTCTGGCTGGGGCTGACACGCCGCCTGGGTGCGCAGGACGACAGCAACACCTTGCGCCTGCAACAGATTGCGCAGTTCACCGGCGTACCGCTGGTGGCCACAGGCAGCGTGCAAATGCATCTGCGCTCGCGCAAGCCTTTGCACGACGTGATCAGCGCCGTGCGTTTGGGGCTGCCGCTGGCGCAATGCGGGCGCGGCTTGCAAGCCAACGCCGAGCGCCATTTGCGCAGCCGTGCGCGCCTGGCGACCTTGTTCGATGCGCAACATCTGGCGAACACATTGGTGGTGGCGCAACGCTGCAATTTTTCGCTGAACAGCCTGCGTTATCACTACCCCTTGGAGGCCGTGCTGCCCGGCCACACCCCGGCGCAAACCCTGCGGCAGTACACCGAAGAGGGCGCGCGGCTGCGCTACCCCACCGGCATGCCGCCGGACGTACGCGCGCACGTGGAGCACGAGCTGGCGCTGATTGCCGAGCTGCATTACGAGATGTATTTTTTGACGGTGCACGATATCGTGCGATTCGCCCGCCGCCAGGGCATCTTGTGCCAGGGACGCGGGTCGGCGGCGAATTCGGCGGTGTGCTACTGCCTGGGCGTGACCGAGGTGGACCCGGCGCGCATGCGCGTGTTGTTTGAGCGCTTTATCAGCCGCGAGCGCGACGAACCGCCGGATATTGACGTGGACTTTGAGCACCAACGGCGTGAAGAAGTGATCCAGTACATCTACGCCAAATACGGACGCGAGCGCGCTGCCATCACAGCCGTAGTGACCCGCTACCGGCCACGCAGTGCGCTGCGTGACGTAGGACGCGCACTCGGCATCCCCGAAGCCCTGATTACCGCCATGGCCAAAGAACACCCTGGCATGTACGGCCGCACCGTGCTGGCCGAGCGGCTGCAGGCGGCGCTTGAGCGGGTCGCAAGCCTGAGCGGCAGGGCGCTCAGCTCCGTGTCCCCCGCCCGCTGTGCGGGCTCCTCCTTTACCTACGCTGAGCACCCTACCGCTCAGGCCACCGGTGCGCAAACTGACATCACCATTCCAACGCCCCGCCGCCTGCAACTGTGGCTGGATCTGGCCACCACTTTGCAAGGCTTCCCCCGCCACCTCAGCCAGCACGTGGGCGGTTTTGTGCTGACGCAAGGGCCGCTCACGCGCATCGTGCCGGTGGAGAACGCGGCCATGCCTGAGCGCAGCATCATCCAGTGGGACAAGGACGATCTGGATGCGGTGGGCCTGTTGAAAGTGGACGTACTGGCCCTGGGCATGCTCAGCGCCATCCACCGCTGCCTGGACTTGATCAGCCAGCGGCGCGGCACACCGCTGCGACTGCAAGATATTCCGGCAGAAGACCCGGCCACCTACGACATGATTTGCCGCGCCGACACCGTGGGCGTGTTCCAGATCGAGAGCCGTGCACAAATGAGCATGCTGCCGCGCTTGAAGCCGCGCTGCTTTTACGACCTGGTGGTGCAAGTGGCCATCGTGCGGCCCGGTCCGATTCAGGGCGGCATGGTGCATCCGTATTTGCAGGCGCGCGCCAACCCGCAAGCCGTGCAATACGCCAGCCCGGCGCTAGAAGAAGTGCTCAAGCGCACGCTGGGCGTGCCCATCTTTCAAGAGCAAGTGATGCAAATCGCCATGGCCGCGGCCAACTTCAGCGGTGGCGAGGCCGACAGCCTGCGCCGCTCCATGGCCGCCTGGAAACGCAAGGGCGGCGTGCACCATTTCTACGACCGGCTGGTGGGTGCCATGGTGGCCAACGGCTACACGCAGGAATTTGCCGACGGCCTGT